>PLTK01000158.1 GCA_003164415.1 Methanobacterium sp.
AATTCTTCCTCTGGGTACTCCATCACTTACTCTCATAAATTCATCACTCCATATATGTAGAAATAAATGTATGGATAACTGAATGCAATTGTAGGTGAATTAATTTTTAAAATGCTTGGACACTTAATTTTTTTATTTTACAAAAGGATTAAAATGGCAAAATCAAGTAAAAGAGCAATAAATGCACTAAACAACATTTTTATGACAAAGCTGAGAGTAATAAATTATTTATATTTATAAATACAATATATGGATAGATAGATTTTATAGATATTGAATGGAGGGATTCAATGTCAATTAGTTGGATTTTAAATAGTTCTAACATCCTTTATAAACCGTTAAATGGATTTTTAGCATAATATCGATAATTAATCATAGTCTTTATTTGTTTAACTTTTTATGTATTTAATTTATTTTAAGAAAAATAAAGTGGATGTGATGGTTTGGAAAAGAAGGGATTGATCAGCAGATTTAAAAGACTTTCAGCACCTACAGGAAAACCTTTGTGGGGTCATGCTTTTAGAGCTGTAGGTTTAGCTATTTTAAGTGTTATTATAGCTTATTTTATTGGTTTAAGACAGGGCATAGAAATTATTTTTATGGTGGTGTTATTTGCATCTGTTTTAATGGATCAAGCAATTCCATTCCGTAAATCAGTGACATTTTCAGTTATTGGATTTATTTTAATGTCTTTAGCATTTATAAGTGCTTCAGTTGCACATATGTTTGGATTTCCATTTTTCTTAATATTAACTGCAATTTGGTCTTTTTTCCCATTTACACTTTATATATTTGGAAAGGCCGAAGGATTATTTGGTTATTTAATTTTTATTTCATATTATACTGCAACAGTCCTTATAAAAACTAGTACAAATGTTTTTGATTTGATTATTTATGTTTTATTTGCTTATATTGTAGCATCAATACTTCTGGTATGGAAATTTACTCAAATAGATTCCTATAACAGAAAAATGGTTGCATCAGGGTTTGATCCTAACACTTCAGTAAATAAGATAAGTTCAGTAAGACGAATTTTAACGGGAGTTCCTATTAAAGTATCATATCATGAACTGTTTGATAATGGATTATATTTGACAGGACTTAGAAACTATGGTAAAACAGTTCAATCAAGACTTACTGGTAAAGTAGCAGTATCATTTGAGAATTTTATTAATGAATCAAATTCTGTAAGTATTGCCATTGCAGATCATATAACAAATAAAAAAGGAGAAGTTAGTCTTAAAAATGTTAAATCAAATTTAAATGAATTAAATTTGTATATGGATGAAAAGGGTGCTGAATCTATAAAATTTTTAGCAGATAATTTTATAAAGTTTTTTGAAGATTCAAACAGAATACTTTCCACACCTATAAATAGGAATGAAGAAGAAAATATTAGGATCACCCCTATAAATAAGATGTCCTTTAAACAGGTGATAAAATCTAGATTTAATCTGGATTCATTGTATATTCGTCATGCATTAAGATTTACAATTGCAATGGTAATAACGCTCAGTTTTGTTTTTTTTGACCATTCAAGAGATCCAGCTTGGATTGCTATGGGTGTTTTAATTGTACTCAAACCGGATGTTACAAGCACTTGGGACAACATGATTACAAGAGTATCTTTCAATCTCTTCGCAGTCATATTGGCTATAATTTTAGCTGTCACATTCCCTCATTATATGCTTTTGATATTTGCGTTGGTAGCACTATATTTCTTCAGAGCATTTTTACCAAATTATATAGGTCTTTCGATCTTAGCTGTAAGTGTCTTCACTGTTTTTGTATGGCCTCAGGGTGAAGTGATAAATAATGCTACTGCTAGGATAATAGATATTTTGATTGGTGCAATCATATCCATTATACTAGTTTATGGTGTACTTCCAAAAAGATTGAAGATAAACTTGCCCAATCAGGTTTTTAAGGTTTTAAAAGCAAATCAAGAATATGCAGCATGTATTTTATCTGGAAATTATGATAATAACGCCGTATCTTCAAAGCTTGAAAAAACATTACTAGAATACAACAACCTTGAATCATCATTAAAAAAGATTGAAGATTCATTTAAAGATGTTTCTGATGATCTTAAAATTTATAAAGATATATCTGGTGCATGTTACAATCTCACAGAAGATATTTCAGCAATTGCCGGTTATGAACAGGAGATTTCTAAACTGGATTTCTCCCCACTTAAAGAGTTAAGTTCTGAAATTCTTGACATATTTGTAGTTGCAATTGAAAAAAATGAGATACCTAAAGAATTACCTGATATGCATATTTACAACAAGCTAATATCTGAAATTCTTAGAGAACATGAAGAAATTAAACAATATTTTGAATGGATAGTTTCAGATATATATCTATTACATTATTTGATTAAAGAAGCAGTAGAAACTGGAGCATTAGAGAGATACAAAGATTTGAATGAATGAAAATTAACAGATAATAGATGAGTTGATATAAGATTTTAAAAGGTAACAAATTGAAATGAATGTATTGAAATAGAAATTAGCAGTTTGTGAGGGATAATATGATGGCTGAGAGATCTCAAAGAGAATTTGAAATGATAGCAGAAGAGGGTAAAGGAAAACTTTACGAAACTACTGGATTTTTAATACCTGTTTTATCAGGCTCCAGTTGGGAAATGGGTTACCAATACGGTGCAATGATGGTAGAATCCATGCAAAAAGCCTATGATGTGCTGGTGGAGTATGCGTATAAATCAGGTTATCTTACTGATGAAGATTCTAAGTTATGGGCAGAAAGGGCAGTTTCAACCTTTTCAAATCGTAACCGAAAGTTCTATGAGGGGTTAATGGAAAGTACAGGATGGTCGCAGGTTAAGATTGGCATTCTTGATCAAGTTTTAGAGTACGGACTTTATACAAAGGGGTTACATGCATCTATAGGATGTACATCTATTTTCTCTTGGGAAACTAGTTCCAAGGATGATAATATGTACATTGGACGTAATATGGACTGGCTCACTGCATTTAATAAATTTCCTCAGGTTTTAATGGTAACTAATCCAGATGATGGATCCTATAAATATGCGTCTGTCACATGGCCTGGAATGTTTGCACCTTACACAATACTAAATGAACACGGCATTTATTTGGATGTCCATGACGGCGCCAGCATGGGTGGATCTGTAGTTATCAAGGATCGCCCCCCAATTGCCGGAGGATTACTTGATATGTTATCAGAAACATCATCACTGAAAGCACTCATCCAACGATTACAAGGTGTCAACACCAGTGTGTCTATAATTTTAAACCTGGCTGATGAATCAAATGCAGTATCAATGGAATGTTCATCATTGGCAGGCAACCGAATACGACATCCTGAGGGTGATTCTTTGGTATCTGTGAACACTTTTTTAAATCCGGACTGGGGAATTCATGTACGTAATACTGTAAGTCATTCACTGGAACGTTTATCCAACATGAATGATCGAATGGCTGAAAACAAGGGCAATATTGACGCAGCGAAAACACGTGAACTCATGGATCTCCATCTCTTTGAAGATGATGGTACCATTGGTAAGGGATCTACCAAGCCAACAAAAGTAGACATAGATCAGACCACCCATCAAGTAGTGACAGATGTTAAAAGGCGTGAATTTTGGCTCAAGGTACCAAACCCTGATAGTTTCGCTGATTGGACACACATCAGTCTGAAAGAACTCTGGGAGAAATGATTAATCTATCAAAAGAATACAACCAACAACTTCATGGATTTGGTCCATTTAATCTTTAAATTATTTTCACTTTATTTTTTTGCCTTTAACTACAGTTCAATTAATTCAACATTAATCATACAATCTTTAATTCATTCCCTGCCTTATTTTACCCTTGAAATGAGAATTAGTTTAATATCCATTTATATTTGATAAATTGTTTAAATAATCTTTAACGTATCATATCACCGTTTTTAACTTTAATTATCATTCTACTTGCTTCGTCCCTATGAACCCTCAAAAGAGCATCCTGATACATTTTAGCTAGTTCAAAAAAATCTCCAGATTCCTTTTCAAACACATCCATAATGAAATTCTCCACATTCAGGCTATATCCGTTCTTTATATTTTAATTCTTTGAATGTAATCTTAAATTCTGTTCCATGGTTTCGGTCAAGTTTGATTGTGCCTTCGAGTTGTTCAACTAGGATGTTTAGTAGTTGTAATCCCAGTTTTCCTGGTTTTTTAATGTCAAAATCCTTTGGTACGCCCACACCGTTATCCTTTATTATTAGTTCAGTTTCTTCACCTTTAGGTTGTAATGATATGGATATTTCGCCTTTAAAATCTGGAAAAGCGTGTTTAAGACTATTGGTGACCATTTCACTAATAATCAGTCCTAGGGGCATGGCTGTTTCCATATTGAATGTTACATCGAATATATCGGTTACCAGTTTGATGTTATTCGAAAGTTCGGAATGTGTGGAGAAAAGTTGAGAGATTAGGGTCTTTACATATTCTTTAAACTGGATACTTGAAAGGTCCTCTGATTTGTATAAATTATCGTGTATAAGGGACATTGATTTAACCCTGTCTTGAACATTGGTAAAAAGATTAGCATCTCTGTTATCAAAGACTTGTGAAGATTGCAGACTTAGAAAGCTGGAAATGATCTGCATGTTATTTTTAACCCTATGATGAATTTCCCGTAACAACATCTCTTTTTCATCTATAGCTCTTAGTAAATGGGTTTCGGCTTCTTTACTTTCTGTTATATCACTAACTACTCCTAAAATCCGGATTGGAACACTTTTCTCGTTACGATAAACGTTACCGTATACTTCGATCCACCGTATTTCTTTATCTGGCCTGGTGATTCTGCATTTGAAGTATAATTTGTTTGTTTTGTAAGATTTTTCAAATTCTTGTTGGACATGTTCACGATCTTCCGGTAAAATATGTTCGAAATAGATTTTTGTACCCCATTCTGGTAAAAGTGTATCATGACCAAATATCTTGTCATGGTCTAATGTTCGAATGGAAGTGTCTTTCTCCAGATTTAAATCCCAAGCACCCATATCAGCAGAT
The DNA here is from genome assembly GCA_003164415.1 of Methanobacterium sp. Taxonomy (GTDB): domain Archaea; phylum Methanobacteriota; class Methanobacteria; order Methanobacteriales; family Methanobacteriaceae; genus Methanobacterium_B. The sequence goes on from PLTK01000158.1 coordinate 5,051, forward strand.
TCTAAAGCTATCTTAAGTCTTCTGACATTATCTTGGATAATTTTGTCCTTCTTTTCACGTTCTTTGATTTCTGCTTTAAGCAGAATATTAGCATGAACCTTTTCTGCAGTTTGTTTTTGTAGTGCTTCTTTAGCATTTTCCTTTTTTGTTACATCCTCATAAATGGCTACTATTTCTCCTTTGGGGGCTTTGAAAACATAGTTTTCATAATAGTTAGCATATTTCTCGTCTACATAGATTTTTGCAGGATAATGAATAGGTTTTCCAGTATCCCGGACCTTTTTAAAAATAGGAATTAAACCATATTCATCAATTTCAGGTCTAATATCTTTGAGACTTTTACCGATTACATCTTCTCTCTTCATGCCTTCAATTTTCTGGCTGGCAAGATTAAATTCTTTAATAATGTAATCACTACCATTTGATCCATCATTTTGTACTTGGTAAACTGACATTCCACTTGGCATATTATCAAAAAGACCACGTAGAAGTCCTTCACTCTCAAGAAGTTCTTTTTCAGCTTTTTTGCGTTCGGATAGGTCTCTTATGATCGATGTGAAATATGTTTTTTGCTCTGATTTCCAAGTGGACAGTGACATTTCAAAGGGAAATTCAGTTTTGTCTTTTTTTAATCCTATTGTAGTTATTGTTTTACCGATAATTCTATGTTTACCACTTTCCTTGAAATTTTGTAGTGCTATTAGATAGTTTTTATGGTATCGGGTGGGCATGAGTATGGTTAATGGTTTACCTGTTATTTCTTCTTTTGTGTAGCCGAAGATTTTGTTTAGGCTATTGTTGAAAAAGATTATTTTACCATTTTCATCTGTTGTTACTATGGCGTCTATAGCGGATTCTGCTACGGCATGGAATCGTTTTGCACTTTTTTTGAGAGAAATTTCAGCTTTTTTTTGTTTGGTGATGTCTCTTGCGATTGTTGAGATTCCGATGAGATTTCCGATGTTATCAAAAATTGGGGACATGGTAATTGAAACGTCTACATGGTTACGGTCTTTTGTTATTCTAAACGTATCATAGTGAGAAACCCTTTCTTTATCTTTAATTTTATTTATTAATTGATTTACTTCATCTTTTAGTTGAGGGGGTGCTAATATGGATATATTTTTCCCTATAATTTCTTCAGCTGAATATCCATATATGAGTTCTGCACCTTTATTCCAAGAAGTTATTACACCATCTAGAGATTTACTAATAATCGCATCATCTGAAGATTCCACAACATTAGCCAACAATTGAATTTTTTCATCCAACCAACCCACACTCCTTAAAAAAAAACCAAAATTATATACAATATAACTATGTTAGTGAACATTAATTAAATTTGTTTAAATAAAAAAATAAACATAATAATTGATAATAAGTAGATACTAACCAAATTATGAAGGTGTTGCCTGTATACTCACTTTCTCAATGACTCTGTTTCGGTTGCTAGATCATGAACCAAATATATGGCATTACTTATAAAGCTAAGCGTTTAGTCATTTATACAGTCACTCATTCATATAATTATTTACTTACTATTTTGTTTACACAGAGCTGCTGTTATTTGGGTATATGGTATTTGTATAGTAATTCCATTATAACCTTTTTTTTTATACTTCTAGCTCTTTGAAGGTGATTTTAAATTTTGTTCCATTATTTCCATCAAGCTCAATCTCACCATCAATTTGGTCGGTTAAACTTGTTACCATTTGTAAACCAAGTGAATCTGTGTTTTGGAAGTCTATATCTTCTGGAAATCCTACTCCGTTATCTTTTACTGTAAATTCATAGTGCGCATCTAATTGATGGAAATCTACATAGATTTTTCCCTTCATGCCATCTGGAAATGCGTGTTTTATACTGTTTGTGATGAGTTCATTCACTATTAATCCTAGGGGTATTGATGTGTTTATGTCTAGAAAAATATCATCAACATTAATTTTTAGTTTTATAAGACTTGGATCAGCCACATATGTATGGAAAAGTTCATTGGCCAGTGATGTGATATAATCACCGAAATCAATCCTTTTAAGATCTGTGGATTGGTATAATCTTTCATGTATAAGTGCCATGGACCGTGCACGGTTTTGACTTTCTTTGAAAATATCCTTGGATGCTTTATCTTTTATATAACTGGACTGAAGATTTAATAAGCTGGATATAATCATTAAATTGTTTTTAACCCTGTGATGTATCTCTTTAAGGAGCATTTCCTTTTCTTCTAATGATTTATTTAAGGTATTTTCTCTATTTTTTAGCTCGGTAATATCCTCTAAAACTACCACTATTCCCTCTATTTTTTCCTCATCTCTTAGAGGACTGTAATGAGCTATGACTGTTTTTTTCTCACCATTTTTCCTGTTGACTAAATCCCATTCAAATTCTTCAATTTCTTTGCCAATGATAATGTCTTTAAAAGCAGATAATACTTCTAGATTCATTTTCATTTTGGGGGCCAAGGTCATTAAGCTTTTTCCCACTAATTCTTTCCTTTCGAAGCCTGTTAATACGGATGTTTTTTGGTTAACTTCAGTTATGTTTCCAATTTTATCTATCAAAATGATTGATTCCCCTGCTGTTTCAATCACTTCCCTATATTTTTTCTCGGATTTTTGGATTTTTTTTTCAGCTTTTTTTAGTTCAGTGATGTCTTCAGATATACCCAGGAGATATTGGGGAGTTCCTTTCTTGTTAAGGATAGGAATTTTTTTGGTGTGTAATATTCTTTGACCCAAATTTTTGGTTTCAATAGTTTCTTGGGGTATATCTAACAGTTTTTTGTTTTGAAGCACTTTCCTATCTTTTTGTGTGAAAAAATTTGCTTCTTCTTTTGGGAAAAAGTTATAGTCAGTATTACCGAGTAATTTCTCTCTGGAATGTCCAAAAAAATCTTCTGCTGCTTTGTTAACCCTCTTAAAATCTAATTTATCAGCATTTTTAACAAAAATTATATCCGGAATATTTTCGACAATATTTTCTAAAAACTCCTCACTCTCAACCCTTTCATTTTCGATCTTTTTACTCTCTGTGATGTTCATCATCATTCCGGATATGGTGTGATTTTCTAAATGTGCACTGAGAAGAATAGTAATTGTTTCACCAGTATTGGATATCATGTCCAATTCATGATGACTTAAACTGGCATCTTTTTTGAGTTTTTCAATGATCTTAGTTCTGTCTTTAATATTTTTATAGAATTGTGGTGATTTTGTTGTTTGAAAATCTTCAAAACTTTCAAATTCAAACATTTCAACCATAGCATCGTTGGCAAAGAGTATATTTCCATTTAAGTTGGTTTTATAAATCGCAACCATTGAATTATCAACCATTTCACGGTAGCTTTTTTCACTATCTTTCAATTCATTAAAGACATTATTATTGTAAAGCGCCAAGTCTATATTGAATTTCAATTCATTAGCACCGAAAGGTTTCAACAAGTAACCATAAGGCCCAATTAATAGGGATTTATCCACATTATGATCTTCAGAAGGAGCATTTAAATAAATAACCGGTATATGCAAGTTTTTAATTTTTGAAAATGATTCAATACTAGAAGTATCCCCTTTAAGAATTATGTCCATCAAAATAAGATCCGGCATAATCTCTAAAGCTTTCTCTACAACTTCTTCGCCATTGGACGCGACATATGGAACATCATAACCAA
>PLTK01000232.1:0-6767 GCA_003164415.1 Methanobacterium sp.
TTCCAGAAATTTTGATAATTTGATCAAGTTTGTGTTAGATAAGTACGAGGTAGATCCTACTTGGAGAGTTGTAATTTTGGATTATGATGAATGGTGGACGTACAATGATAGTAGAAATAATTTTAATGAATATAAAGATGAATTTATAGGAATATCTGATGTCGTTGATGAATATGATTATGAAATAAACACTCTTAAAGCAATCGGACATTGTATTCCATGTGCTCCAAATAAAGACAATATTAAATTTATAATTGAAGAATTAGATCAAAACCGTCTCAAGAACTTTAATTTTGAAACAAGATTCATTCAAAGACTCTTCAATTCTTATGATGTTGATCATCTGATTTTGCTTAATGAAGAAGAATTTTCTATGCTTTTAAATATACAAAGGCCGGTAATTTTAACGCATGAATCATTTCATATAACTGAATACGAATTATTTGATCAAACTCACAAATATGAAGAAGTTCAAGACAATGCAAAAAAACTCGCTCAAGAATACATTGAATCATTAACAGATGACGAGAGGAAAAAAGAATTTAAAAACATCTGTTCCCATCGAAAAGGTAGAGGTAAGTATGGCAGGTTAAGATTGATCACAAAATTCAATAATACAAAACTAAATTTTACTTATTGAAATCGTATCATAGAATATTATTCCTATTTCTTATAATTAAGATTGTGAAAGATATTTCTAAAACTTAACTTTGAATAATATGTTGTAACAGATTAAGAATTGAGAAAAAGATAAGGAGGTAGTTTAAAAATGGAACAAGATAATAATGATAAATCATTGGAATTGGAGCCTATTGAGGCTTCAAATTGGTATAATATAGGTTGGAATTTAGCAGATCTCGGAAGATATGAGGATGCAATAGATGCCTATGATAAAGCTCTTGAATACAATCCGGATAAAATAGAAGCATGGTATGATAAGGGTGATATTTTAGAGGAACTTGAATGGTATCCCGAAGCTTTGGAAGCCTATGAAAATGGTATTGAATTAGATCCTGATAATGCTGAAGCATGGTTTAATAAAGCATGGATACTTGGTGAATTAAACCGATATCAAGAGGCAATAGATGCATATGATAAAGTTCTTGCAATCGATGATGAACATGTTGATGCAATTTTTAACAGAGCACATATCCTTGAAGGACAGGGTAAATATGAAGAAGCTGTAAAATGCTATGATAAGCTATCTATGATAGAACCTGAAAATCCGGCTCCAATATTTAATAAGGGTGCAATTCTAGTTCTGAAACTAGGCGACTATCAGGAAGCTGTACAATGCTTCAACAGAACCTTGGAAATAATACCTGAAGATTATTTTTCATTACATTACCGTGGAATTGCCCTTAAAAAGTCTGGTGAATTACAAGATGCTTTAGATTCATTCGACAAGGCGTTAGAAGTTGATGAAAATGAGGTTATAACATTTATAGATAAAGGTGATACATTTAAAGAAATGGGAAATACTGAAAAAGCAACAGAATGTTATGATACAGCTTTAAAACTGATTAAAAAAAGTTTTTATGGAGATTAAAAGTAATTTGAGTTTTAATCTTCTTTATCTTTTTATCTATAGTAAAGTATAATATTTTAATTTAATATTAAGACTTTAAGATTTTTTTTTAAAAAATTAAATTTAAAAGAAATTTGTTACAAAGGAAACACTACAATATTAATAAATACACTTGCTGTTTTTAGAACGCTATTTGTACGACAACTAATTAATCTATTCAATTTAACTTTACGCTTTTTATCATGAAATGTAACTTGTATTTAGAATTTAAGAAACTCCTATCATTTTATTTCTAATTCTTTATTCGTTTTATAAATTATTTTATCCCAAGCTTTATATACTATTAAACTATTATATCAAATATTCGATATCGATAACTTGATATTTTATCATAAATTCGATGTTCAATTGAAATAAAAAATTTATTCGACTCTTATTTAATATCTAATGAAGATATCTATATCGACTATGTGATAAAGGAGAAATGATAAAAAATGTGGGATAGATTAAATGATCATCACCATGATCTTCACAAAATTTTTCATGAAAGAATAGAGGAATTGCAAAAACTCGGAGGTTTAAGAATATGGATACTCCACATACTGGATGAACATGGACCTCAAAATGGTGTAGAAATCATGGACTCATTCGAAGCACACCAAGAAGGATTACACGTAATACATATTATGGGTATAAACCACTCTAAACGACCTTCACCCGGCTCCATATATCCTATGCTTAAAAAAATGGTATCTGAAAATTTAATAAGCAAAAAAGAAGATGGAAGGTACGATTTAACAGCAAAAGGGCGAGAAATAAGCGATAAAATATTTAAACATTTTCTGGGTTTTCATGGAAGACGTGTAAATCGAGGGTCATTTCCAATTGAAAACATTTTAACAGAAATTGATAGCTATGTCTCCTACTTGGAGGATATTAAGAAGAAGAAACTTGTCCGCCATGAAAAATTAATAGGATTACTTAGTGAAAGACTTAAAAATATACAAGAATCACTTCATGAGGATTAAATCATAGTTTAAATCTATTTTAACGTAGATTAAATTATCATATAATCATTTAGAGAAACAATTTTTGCATTTATCAAGGTTTAATGAATTGGATTTGCGGGCATATGTTTCTAAATGTTCAATTAAAAAAAATGAAATTAAAATGATGGGAGAATAAAATGACAGAAAACGCTATAGAGATGGAAAACCTCACGAAAAAGTTTGGCGATTTCACAGCAGTAGATAATATATCACTAGATATAAAAGAAAATGAGATATTCGGGTTTTTAGGTCCAAACGGTGCTGGTAAAAGTACCACCATAAGGATGCTCTGTACGTTATCTAACCCTACTTCTGGTTCTGCCAGAATAGCCGGTTACGACATTATGAAAGATCCTGCAGAAGTCAGAAAGAAAATCGGATTGGTTGCAGAAAAGATGATAATGTATGATAGCCTTACGGCCGCACAAAATCTACGATTCTTTGGGAGGCTCTACGCAATACCCAAGCAAAAGCTTGAAGATAGAATTGACGAAGTGCTCGAGTTAGTTAACATGCAAGAATGGAAACATACACAGATCAGTAAATTTTCAACCGGAATGAAGCAGCGTATAAACGTAATAAGAGCTCTCTTACCTGAACCGGAGATAATTTTTATGGATGAACCCACACTTGGCCTTGATCCACAGACTACATTTTCTATACGGGATATAACCCGAGATATTAACAAAAGTGGAGTAACTGTCATATTAACCACACATGCCATGATTGAAGCCGAAGCGCTAAGTGATAGAATTGCAATAATTGACCATGGTAAGATTGCTGCTCTTGATACTCCACAAAACTTGAAGAATCTGATAAAAAATAGTGATGTATCTGTATTTGGTGTTAAAATTACGAATCTTACACCTACATTGATTGGAAAGATTAATTCAATTGATGTGGTTGATGCTGTTGCACAACAAGATGATCACAATTTGAAAATAAGTGCCAATGGTACAGATGCTCTTAACCAGATCATTGATGTTATCCGTCATGAAGGTGGCAACATTGCATCCATAAGTGATAGCAATGAATTTACACTGGAAGACGTTTTTTTAACTGTTACAGGTAAGACAATACGGGATCAGGCAAATGAAAAAGCAGCTCCAAAGCATCATAGGCATGAAAAAGCACCCAAAGCGAGGATAAGGTGATTTTTATGGGTATAATAAAAACATTAAATGATAGTTATTATGTATTTATTAAGGAAATGATCGAGTTCAAAAATAATAGAATGGAACTGGCAACACTTGCTATCATGCCATTAATTTTCTTAGTAATGTTTGGCTTCATTTTCCCGAGCGGTGGCTCGCATGAAAATGTTCAAATGGGGCTTGTCAACTTGGATCAAGGCGCTGGAAGTAATGAATTCATAACACAAATGGAAACTTTGAATAGTCAACTCGCAACTAATAAAAATAGTAGTTATATGAGTTTTAATAATTATTCTAGTGTTGCTGCAGCTAAAACAGCAATTAGTCAAGGGAAAATACATGGTGCATTTGTCATACCTCCGGGATTCTCAAATAATGTGACAAATAAAGAACCTGGTAATGTTTTCATTTATGTGGATAACAGTAATCCTCAAAATGCTGCTTCGATTGAGCAAGTATCATTAGGCACCATGAGTGGGTTGAATGGAGTATTGGCAGACGCTAATGTTTTAAATTTAAGTAGTACAACAAATCCTGTAATCAATCCTCAGGCTGTTATAGAACCATACAGTCCGAATATTGTAACTACTATACCTGGTTCAACTAACTACTTCAATTTCCTAGCACCGGGGCTGATGGTCATGATAGGTATGATGGCTGTCATGATTGGTATTCCCGAAGCAATTTCTAAAGAAAAGGAAATGGGTACATTTGATGGAATGTTGTCTGCACCTATTAACCATCTCTCAGTTCTTCTTGGAAAAACCGTAGCATTGTCCCTTAGAGGATTAATCCAAGTTATATTTGTGTTAATATTTGCCGTACTACTCTTTGGTGTGACGATACAAGGAAACCTGCTACTGGCATTTCTCATGGTTGTTCTGGGTATTTTCAGCTTTATAGGAATAGGAATTATGGCCGTATCCATGGCCGGAAGCCAAGGAACAGGTACGGTAATTATGAACCTGATCATGTTTCCCATGATGTTTTTAAGTGGTATATTCTTCCCAGTATCACAAATGCCATGGTTTATGCAAACTATCTCAAATATAATTCCTTTAACCTATGCAGCTGATGCTATGCGTAAAATAATGCTCTTAAATGCAAATGTGGCAGACGTATCTACCGATATAATTATATTAGTGGCTTTCGGTGTTATTACAATGCTTATTGCATTACCATTATTCAGTAAATCAATGAAACAATAGTTTTAAACATTTTACTCAAAATAAAGGAGGTGTTCATAAATTAAACAAAAAGAAGAGTTAAATATGTAAATTAAAGGGAATAATTTCCCTATATTTTTAATTGGATCTTATGCAAATACGTGTTGAATTAAACGATCTTGATTATGCATAAAGTTTAGACATTACATTTAACATATGACTATTTTAATTTACTTTATATTTATTTTTCTCAAGTCCGAATAATAAACTTTAGAATTTTCAATAGAAATATTTGGTATTAAATTAATATAAGTATGGTGATAAAAAAATGGAAGTAGAAGACATATTAATTACTCATTCTATAGTCCCGGGAGAATCTGGAATCGGACCAGAAATAGGATATATTCAGGTTAGGTTTCCATTAGATGAAAATTATAAGCCTTCTGTAGATCCAAAAGCTATTTTTGAAAGATCTTTGAGATTTGAAACATATATAAACAAAAATGTAGATTTTAAAGTAAATTACCGTGTTGATCCCACTCCAATTTTAGATCAATCGATTTGTGGTCTTCCCACCTCAAATAGATGGGAAATAATATTCAGTACAAAAATTCCATTATCTAAAAATTACAGTCAAGAAATTAATTCTGTTGAACAAACTCTTAAAGATTTGATTATAAAGAATTATTCAGATTTTTATTAATTTTTTATAGATAATCTTGAGCTTTGAAAATGGGAGTGTGATATTCATGAGTGGAACAGATGAGTGGAATGTAGTTGAAAGAATATTAAGTAATGTATTAAATGAAAACGACGCAGAAAAATTGGTTTATGCATTGAAAACGTCTGTGAAACACGATTTTGAAGAGATTTTGGATGTATATTCAAATAAGATTAATGAACCAGTTGAAATTCTGCTAGTTGGAAATGATCCTAAATTTATGAAGGAATTAATTGCAACATTTGGTAGATCAAAACTTAATACTAGCATTCGATTTACCGGGAGTATTGGAGAAGCATATAATATGATATTCCAAGAAGGTATGTTTGCTGATTTTCCTATAGCGAATATTATAATATTTGATTTTCCTACATTGCGTGGAGAAAAAGGATTAGAAATTCTAGAAGATATTATGAAAAAAAAGAGTGTAATAAAAAATGTTCCTGTGATTATTTTAACTGATGATTTTGAAAAAGTGAAACATCTAGAAAAATATCATCCAGACCTATTCTTAACTAAACCCAATAATTTCGAAGAATATAAAAATGTAGTTGAATCCATAAAAGAATTCTGGCTCACTTATAAATCATAAACTAAATAGAATCACACAAGATTCCTCTATTGTATTTAAATAAATCTAAATATTCTTCCATTTTCATTAAGATTGCCAAAGTATTGGAAAATTAATGAACAAATAAACGAATTAGCTTGAGGTGTAAATACAATGTTGCATTACAAAGGATTAGTAACTCCACAACCATGGATAACAATCAAACCATCTGTAGATAAAGATAAGAATACATCTGAAACATTAGGATTTTATGAAGATGAACTTCCTGAAAAATCATGTTCATTATTAAGAGAAAAATTACAAGAACATTATGGAGCAGAAGCTTTAATACATGTTTATTATGAGAAAGACAAAAATCTTGCAGTAATTGAATTAACTAAATATTTTGATAAAAAAGAGGATATATCCAAACTAGTTTCTAAATTTAAGTATTCCTTTGAAGAATATTATAATAAAACATTTCAAAACCATGCCAAAATATAAAATATAATTTTTCTTCCAACACTAAATGAATCACCGAACAATTCCTTAAATCCCCTCATTTAGATCATAAAATTCATAATAAATTATTCAGAACA
>PLTK01000232.1:6789-8918 GCA_003164415.1 Methanobacterium sp.
ATGATTATAATGACAAATCCCCGTACTGCTGTAAAAATATTAAGATATTGAAGAGCCAATCCCAGACCGATAATTGGAATTCCTAAAGCTGTATAGGAGATTGCATAAAAAAATGATGTCACGTTTCCTCTTTTATCTGAAGGTGCAATACTATTTATTACATTTATAGCCCCCATAAAAGTGGCACCAAAACCAATTCCACTAAAAATAGCAGCTGTTATAAGTACGATTATTGAAGAATGGATTGTAACAGTGCCAATCAAGGATAATCCAATAATAAGAGATATTAAACCACCAATCTCTAAATAGACAGGTGATCGATTCCACAAAAATTTTTGAACCACTACCGCAGTAAATACCATAATTGAAGATATAATTCCACCTAATGCAATATTGTTAATGTGTAAAATATCTTGAGCAAAAGTAGGATTCAAACTAAAATATAATCCTGAGTTGGTTAAAACTAATGCAGCGGCTAATGAAGCTGAAATAAAAGACCATATAGCTGGGGGGAACGATGGTTTATTCAAAGTAAATTTCTGAGACTCTGATTTAGAACTTGGAATCCATATTAAAATAAAGATTAAAGCTATTATAAGGAGAATAAATTCAAGAATATAAACTAATAATGTTGGTGCAAATAAAAACTCTGCCATTAAACCCGCAGCTAATGGGCCTAATCCCAAACCTCCAAGCTGAGCCATTCCAGCAATTTGACTGGCTCTTTGCTTATTTCCATTAGGCTCAAATTCTACTAATGCAGCTGTTGCATTCCCCAAAACCGCCCCTACTCCGATCCCCTGAGCCAATCGTCCAATAATTAACCAATCAAAACTGGTGGCGAAACCTAATGTCAAGGTTCCAACTATGGCAAATCCAATTGCTATGATTAATAAAGGTTTTCTACCTAAAGCATCACCGAGAGGCCCAAAGAAGAATAATGTAGGAACCACACCAACTGAATATGCAGCATATATCAAGGTGATTGCAAGTGGAGACAATGCAAAGGTAATTTTATATAAACTATATAATGGGGTAGGTATAGTAGCACCCATTAACAGGAATAGTACAGAAAATGCAATGATAAGAAATGATCTATTATTTGGACAAGCTTCTTGAACCTTGCATAGATTAACGTCACTCGACTCATTTAACTTATCTACTTGTTTTGAATCATTTCTATCTTCATCACTAAGTTTAATTAAACCACCTTGATTTAAGAATTTTTATAAAATAATTATCTGACCCTAAAAATTTTCTAATTAAAATCAAATATAAATATGTTATTTAAAATTGATATAATTTCTGATTTTTTTTTAGAGCTGTAAAATAGGTTTAGACTCCCAAAAAAAAGTTATTAATGAAAAGACTTAGAGAAAACATGTAAATCATAAGTTTTATCGAATGAACTGTCTAATATTAAAAAAAATGGAAAAAAATTTATTATAAAAATAATATAATATAAATTAGTAACTCTTATTATTTTTAGGAGATGAGATTTTAATGGCTTTTACGGATGCTCAATGGCTTTTTATAATAATCTTTGGAATAAATTTTACATTGATAATAGATAGAGCTCATAATAATTATGATTCTTTTGATACCTATAACGCATGGAGAGGTCATTCACAATCCCTTTATCGATTATTGTTATCATGGTTACTTCTGTATATATTACCTTTACTGAATTTTGCAATTTTTTATATAATTTTATCAATAAATAATATATTTATCGAAACCAGTCTACAAGGAGCTTTTACAATTGTATTAATCGGATTATTATCCTTCTTTGATTTTGGATATTATCGAATATATGAGGCAATCTTATACCTATCTCCTAATACGTTTTACACAGATAAGGAGCAAGGTGATATATTAGTTAAAGATAAAGGAGAATTCAAGGCGCATTTTATACCCGGAGTTTTATATGTTATTGTAACGGCAATTATATTTATAATTCTTATTATATCTTAAAAAAAATTATTAGTAGTGAATGATCAGAAATTTTAGATTTCATAATTTATTTATTATGAGTTGATGATACATCCATTAATCTATAACAAAAGTTGGGGAAATGAATGCAGAATCCATTCTAAATCTGGATCCTGTACGATATCTTCTAATCTTTT
>PLTK01000205.1 GCA_003164415.1 Methanobacterium sp.
ATGAATTTTGAATCAAATGAATTTTAGAATCTATACATAATGGTCCATATAATTTGAATTTCTTTATTTTATTATTTTCAATAAATTATAAATTCTAGTGTAATAATAATATATACACAGAGGTGTCAGAACTATGAATGAAAAGGAGTTAGAAGATTTTGTTGAAAACTTTAAAGGAATGCTCTGGGACGAATTAGATGATTCATTGGGTGATATGAGTCGAGAAGATCTAATAGCAATCATTGTAAAATTAAAGAGAAGGTACGGTTAATATTACTTATTTATTTTTTTAGATATCTAAAAATATTCGGATAGGGATTTCCTAAAAAATAGAATAATAAAAAAAAAATTTAATGATTTAATGGATTAAAATATAATATATTTACTTTTTACCCTGTTCTTTTTCTGCTTCTTTCATTTTATAATCTGCAATTGCTGCTCTTAAAGCATCTGCTGCAAGATTTGAACAATGCATTTTAACAGGTGGAAGACCTTCAAGTTCGTCTGCAACATCATTTCTTGATATTTTAAGGGCTTCTTCAATGGTTTTTCCTACAGCCATCTCAGTTATCATACTGCTTGTTGCTATTGCAGCACCACACCCAAATGTTTTAAACTTAACATCCGTTATTATGTTATCTTTTACTTTTATGTATATGGTCATCAGATCTCCACAAGTGGGATTTCCTTCCGTACCTACACCATCAGCATTCTCTATTTCTCCAACGTTTCTCGGGTTCTGAAAATGATCCATTACTTTATCACTGTACATTTCTATTCACCTTCTCCCTTTAACTGTAAATAATAAAATTCATCTTTACGAGTTTAAAATTGACATTTTACAAATTTAATTATGTTCATATATTTTCTATATGTTAATTAAATATTGGTTTTTGAAACTAATAGAATTTTCTATCATCAAACTATATAACAATAGTTATATTCATATTTATATCTTTCCATTTATAAAATTAAATATAATACCAGCTTATTATAACCCAACATATCATTTATTTTATTTTTTAATGATTTAAATTAGCAAATTATCGATCTTAAGTATATGTAGGTCGATTAAACTTTTAAAATTCTTATCTAAATAATATCATGTATTTTTTTTATTATTGATATTTCTGTCGAACTTTATCAGACATCATCTATTTACAATATTTGTTTGATTGACAGTGAAATATTTAAGGTTTAAAAATCAAATATAAGGTTCAAGACACTGCAATTAGTTGTAATTGAGTATCTTATGAAAATTTTTGTGGAGTGAAAAAATGAAAATAGATAGCGAATTAGTTGGGAAAGAAGTCTTAGATGCTTCCGGAGATCAAGTAGGTGTTGTTAAGGATATTGAATGGGATTTTGATTCCAAACGCGTTGAATCTATTGAATTGGACGAAGGGAAGTATATCATCTAAAATAGGATTAGGAGACAAAAAAATATACCCCTGATATGGTGAATGAAATTTGTGATAAAGTTCTGATAAAGGGACAACTCTACAAATAATTTTTATTTTTCCCCTCATCTATATAGGTTAAAAAGATGGATAAATGTTAGAATCTTATATCCGGGGATTATAAAAAAAATTTCAGTTTATGGCATTAATTGTTTGAAATGACAAATAATAGGTGATTTATATGGAAGAAAAATTAAAAAAACCATTGCATGTTAAAGAAGGAAAAGTAATTAAAACACCAAGTGAAGAGAATATAACCTCATCTGTAACAGTACAGACATCAAAGGATAAATCAATAAAGGAAAAGATGGGCGATAAAAAGGAAAATATAAGTAATAAAATTCATGAGGTTAAAGAAGGTGCAACTCAGAAAAAAGAAGATATACAAGAGGGTATAAGTGACGTTCAAAAGGAAGCTAAGAAAACAAAGGAAGAATACGAGAAAGAGAGTGAAAAAGAGGGAATGACCCCTGCTGAAAAAGTCTTAAGTGATATTGTAACAAGATTCCGTCAAGGAACTGGTCAAATTAATGATGCAATATCAGATTATAATGCTAAATCAGAAGATGATAAGGAAAATAAGGGAAATAAACCTAAGAAAGCTTTAAAACCACTTGTTGATGTACTTGAAACCAATGATACCGTATATTTAATAGCAGATATTTCCGGAGTAAAAAAAGATAATATCAGTATCGGAATCTCAAAAAATAGTGTTGAATTAACTGTAAAATACAAGGAAGATCCCGAAATTAAAGATGCAAAATTTACCCAAAAAGAGAGAAGCTATGGTGAAACAAATCGTACTGTGAAGTTATCAAGTGAGGTTAAAGTTCACGAAGCCAAAGCTAATTTCAGAAATTGTACTTTGACCATCACCCTTCCTAAAGTGGTTGAAGATATAACTAAGGTAGATATAGACGATTAATTACCCCATTTAATTTTATCCTGGAATTTAATGATTTCAGGATTCATTCTTTTTTTTATTTAAAATCATATAGTATACAGAAATATGGGAGGATATTCTATGCGAGGAATAATCTACTGGTTATTGGTTATTATCATAATTATAATTCTAGTCAGAATTATAATGGGAATCTTATAAATTTAACTTCTAATAGCGTATTTTGGATTTTAAAGGTATTTATTATTTAAAAATATCTGAGGTACATCACGCACCCTATAACCTACCAATAATGAACTTCCACATCCCACTAGATATTATCAAAATCTTTGAAATATTTACCCAATTCAGTTATACGATTTTTTCAGCTTTTAACGTCTCTTTAAGAGATACAGATTGTTCACTCATCTCATTATACGCTGTATAAGCCACATTATATCCTCCTAAATTTATTTAATCTTATAATAATTAAAAAAATTCCTGTATGGTTTAATTATTCAATCTCCATTATCCTGTCAACATCCAGAATTATCCCTATGATACGTTGTTTAACAGCTGCCCATGCAACTTTGAAATATGCTTTCATTATATCTATATAAATGACCACTAGTCATTTATTTGACCGGAGGTTTAAGATAATTAAAAATTCAATGTAACTAAGAAATATATTGTTTATTATATGTTTCTATAATTTAATTGGGATAATATAGAAATCCCTAAAATAAATAACTTGAGGTTAATATGGAAATATTCATGATTTTAGGTTTAATCTGATATTATTTTCATTAAAAAAGTATATGTTGATAGTTAATTTAAATAAATATGTAAAACAAATTAATAATAACAATACATAATATTATATAAAATTCTAGTTTAGTATCGGCAAAGGAAGTGAGATCGTCAAAACAGCTGATAAAGAGAGTTATAATGTGAAAAGAATAGAAAATAGTATACAAAATGATATTTTTTTAAAAAATCTATTGAAAAATTCATTTATACCATTCTATATTGAACATCTTGATCAAAAATTAGTTACAGTGAACAAAGCATTCGAAAAGCTCACAGGATACAATCTAAATGAACTGAAAAATATTAATTCAATTAATCATTTGATAAATAACGAATTTAAAAGATTTACAAAGGAAAAAATTGATATATTATTAAACAACGGAACATCAGTCACATACGAAGTGGCATTAACAAGGAAGGACGGTGCAGTTGTACCTATTCAAATATCATCACATCTTTTTAAAAATGAAGATGAAAAATTGGAATATATTTATTCATTTATCACAGACTTAACCCAACATAAGAATGAAGAATCAGAAAGATTGTTATTTTTGGATAAAATTAGAGGTGAAAGGGATAAATTAGCTGCACTGGTAAATAATATACCCGATGAAGTATGGTTTGCAGATAAAAATAAAAAATTTACCCTTGCAAATCCCACTGCCCTCGAAGAGTTTGGATCATTATCTAGTAGAATAGATATGGAAAAAATGGCAGGATATCTTGAAGTTTTTAATTCTGATGGTAGTATCAGATCTAACAATGAAACTCCTACTTTAATGGCTCTCAGAGGGGAGAAGATAAGAAATTTAGAAGAAATCATACGTGTACCTTCAACTAATGAGTTGATATATAGACAAGTAAATGCATCGCCGGTTAAGGATGCCCATGGCAATATAATAGGTGCTGTTTCAGTTGTCCATGACATCACCAAGCGAAAAGAACGTGAAAATCGAGTATTAAAACTATTAGAAAGTGAACAAAAGCTCGCAGAGGAACTTCAATCTTCAAATGAAGAATTACAAACTACATCAGAAGAACTTCAAGAATCTAATGAAGAACTCCAACAACAACAAGATTATTTGATAGACATTAATCAAGCATTAAATGAAAGTCGCGTGAAGTTTTTAAAGGTTTTCCATTCAAATCCCGCAGCCATCACATTGAGCGATGAAAATGGTAGATGGATAGATGTAAATAAAAGTTTTGCAAATTTAACAGGGTATACTAGAGATGAAATAATCGGCTGTACCTCCAGTGAAATGAACCTAATTAACACTACAGAACGTAACGAATATTTAACTAAATCCTATGTTGATGGTTCCTTGCGTGATAAAGAATTTGAGATACATACTAAATCCGGTGAAGAACGTATAGTGATTTCGAGTACTGAAATTATTCAAATAGTTGATAAAATCATGTTTATTACATTTGTTTATGATATTACCGAAAGAAAGGAGAGAGAATATCTTAATAATGCATTAAATAATGTTAATTCTTATATAAATTCAAGACATGAGTATAATGAAATAATGCAATCAAGTATAGAGGAAGGAACTTTAGCAATAGGTGCCGAGTCATCAGTTATCAATATAAAAGAAGGTGATGATTGGGTTGTTAAATTTGTATATAATTTCCCAAGTAACATAATAGGACAGAAAAAATCTGACAGTGAATCACCCACATCAGTACATGTAGCAAATAAAAAGGAGGCCGTAGCATTTAACGATGCTCAAAATGATCCTCGTGTTAATTTAAATGGTATGAAATTACACGGTGTGGCTTCTCTTCTTGTGACACCTATAATAATTAAAGACAAAGTTCAGGGTATAATTGCATTTTATCACCATAAAAAGTCTGTTGTTTTCAGTTACGCCCAAATAGATTTTGCAAATAAATTAGCATCATCATTATCCCAAGCAATAGAAAATGCAGAACTATTTGACAATATTAAAAAAAGTGAAGAAAAATATCATTCACTCTACTCCTCAATGAATGAAGGATTGGCACTACACGAAATCATTTACGATACCAATAAAAAGGCTGTGGATTATATTATTTACGATGTTAATCCTGCATATGAACAGATACTTGGTTTGAATAGAAATGATGTGTTGGGTAAGAAAGCATCAGAAATATATGGTACAGGAAATCCACCATACTTAGATATATATGCAAATGTAGCGAAAAATAGAAAATCCAAACAATTTGAAGCATATTTTGAACCAATGAAGAAATATTTCCAGATATCTGTTATATCACCTGAGAAGGGTAAATTTGCAACGGTTTTTGAAGATATAACTAAAAGAAAATATGGTGAACAGGAATTAACTAGAACTATGGAAGAATTAAAACGTTCAAATAAGGAATTACAACAATTTGCATATGCTGCATCGCATGATCTACAAGAACCATTAAGAATGGTCTCTAGTTTCTCCCAATTATTGGAGAGACGTTATAAAAATAGATTAGATAGTGATGCTGATGAGTTTATTGAGTTCATTGTTGAAGGCGCTAAACGTATGAAAAATTTGATAGACGATCTTTTAATATATTCCAGGGTTA
This sequence comes from Methanobacterium sp., assembly GCA_003164415.1. Taxonomy (GTDB): domain Archaea; phylum Methanobacteriota; class Methanobacteria; order Methanobacteriales; family Methanobacteriaceae; genus Methanobacterium_B. Next base: position 5,716 of record PLTK01000205.1, read on the forward strand.
CAAGGAAAGAAAAGGAATTTGAGGAAGTTGATCTTGAAAAAATACTGGCTTTTACACTGTCAGATTTTTCAGTTTTAATTAAAGAGCAAAATGTAACCGTAACCCATGATACTTTACCAACAATTTTTGCTGATGCATCACAAATGGGGCAAGTATTCCAAAATTTGATAGGAAATGCAATTAAATTTCATGGCAATAATGATCCTAAGATTAATATTTCAGCCCATAAAGATCTGGATGGATGGACATTCACTGTTAAAGATAATGGTATTGGAATAGACAAAAAATATCAAAAACAAATATTTGAAGTATTTAGAAGATTACATACACGAAAAGAGTATCCTGGAACCGGTATAGGGCTTTCTATCTGTCAAAAAATCATAGAACGACATGGAGGAAAACTTTGGGTCGATTCAACCCCAAATATGGGTTCAACATTTTATTTTACAATTCCAAAGTGAATACTAAAGAATAGAAGGGATATTAATCATAAATAAACCTTATTAAAATATTTTTCCCCATGTGTTAATCATCAATCAAGAAGCTTGATGATAATTCGATGAATATATTTAATAAAAATTCGTTGTATTTACAGTCAAATTAAGATTTAATTTCATTTTAAAAAAAAAGGGGGAAAAATGATTTTATTTTTTTCTAGGGATTATGGTTCCACCAATAACTGTTAGTATTGCTAGAATTAATCCTGCGATTGGTAGACCTGTGTGTTGCATTGGTATTGTGGTATTGGATGTTTTAATGAAATTTGAGTTGCTATTGATGAGATTGGTATCATTGGTTACGTTGGTATCATTGGTTAGTGTTGGGTCTGCTGTAACAGCTATGGATACTGTTTGATTGTCAATTGTTGTTGAGACACTTGTTACTCCTTTTGTATTTGCAGTAAATAGGGACTTAGCCTGACCATCAACTAATATTCCTGTTGTTGGGTTAAAAGTTCCATTTGATCCTGTAAAAGTTACAGGTATCCCATCTGGCAATTTCCCATTAGCTGGATCATGATATGTTCCATTTGAATCGTACAATAATACCGCAGTAACTTGTGATGCGCCGTTTTTAATGATATTAGGATTTGCTGTTATATTTAATATCAACCATGGTGTTACAGTCACGTTACCAAACACGTTACTTGAAGGATCCATATTGGAACCCCACCAGTTGAGTGATGCATCCATCAGATCGCCAGAATTGAATATAGCACTTCCGTTAATTGCGGTGTTACCAATAATCCTGCTGAAATTAATATTTGCATCTCCAGTAGTTGCTATAGCTCCTCCATCACCATTAATTGCGTTGTTATTAACAAACGAACTTTCAGTTATGGTTAAGTAAGGACCAACATCGGATGAAACTTTACTTAAATTAGCTACCAAAAACTTCGAAGTTAATGCTGCTTTTTCTTTTTGATATAATCCATTATATATAGCTCCCCCGTAACCATTAGATACATTGTTTGATTCAAAGGTACAGCCTGTTATATTCAACTCATTATCACTAAATATGGCACCGCCATACTTTGCTGTGTTAGTAGTGAATATACAGTTTGATATAGTCATATTACCTTCATTTGCAATGGATCCACCGTATAACGCTGTATTATCTTTAAATTTACAGCTAGTTACAAAAGCATTTATTGAAACAGCCATTGGAGCTGCAGCTGCTGCTGCCGGAGCTGACGATTTAGCTGGAGCTGCTGGAGCTGTTGATTTAGCTGGAGCTGATGGGGCATTTGATGCTTCTGGTTCGTATGCTATTGCACCACCATCGCCATTAGATGCTGTGTTTCCAGTGAATGTACAGTTATTAATGATAATAGTACTATCGCTTAAAATAGCACCACCATCTTCAGCTGCATTGTAACTAAATGTACAGTTAGTTATAGAAGTAGTTATTACATTAGTGGTCTCTTTTTTTGCTGCAGCCGCATTGACTACCATGGCCATTGGAACTGCAGTTGCTTTAGCTGCTACTGGAGCTGCTGGAGTTGCTTTTTTAACTGGAGCTGCTGGAGCTGCTGGAGNNCTGCTGGAGCTGCTGGAGCTGCTGGTTTTACTGATGCTTCAAGTTCGTATGCTACTGCACCACCATCGCCGTTAGATGCTGTGTTCTTAACGAAAGTGTTGCCAGTAAGAATTAGACTAGTTGTACTGTAAATAGCACCACCGTCACCTTTAGATGCTGTGTTATCTGTGAAATTACTTGTTTTAACAGTTAATGTACCCTCATTTTCAATTGCACCACCATATGCTGCGTTATTGGCTTTGAAAGTGCTACTTTCAATGATTGTATCACCAACGTAGTTTTGTCCATCCATATTAAATATTGTATTGTAAATGGCCCCACCTGTAAATGCGGCTGTGTTACTGTTGAATGTGTTATTTTTGGTTATTGTAAGTTTATTTGCATTGAATATTGCTCCACCATCGTATGCTAAGTTGTTAGTGAATATGTTATTGTTTTGTAGTGTTAATTGTCCTAGGTTTCCTAATGCTCCACCATTACCCTGGTTAGCGTTGTTGTTATTGAAGTTGCTGCTGGTAATTGTTAAATTTCCCGCATTTATAAGAGCTCCACCAAACATTGTTGCTGAATTGTTGGTAAATACGCAACTGGTAATATTCATATTACCCATATTACCTATTGCACCACCAGGAGCAGCTGAATTCTGTGTGAAGTTACTATCAGTTATTGTGGAACTTCCATCATTTCCTATTGCTCCACCATAACCATCTTCAGTAGATGTGTCCTTGGTAAAACTGCTTTTGTTAACAATTAATCTTCCCTCTGGGCTGTTATATATTGCTCCACCATCATTTGTTGATGAGTCATCGTTGAATACACTTCCAGTTACAGTGAGTTTGTCTGAATTATAGATAGCACCACCGTTACATCCGTTATTTCCAATTACAATGTTATTGTTGAATGTACAAGAGTTCACATTTAACTCTCCTGCGTTATAGATAGCTCCACCATATCCAGCTGCACTGTTACCTGTAAAAGTAATAGCATTTACTGTCAATGTACCTTTGTTAGTAATAGCACCTCCAAGACCATTGTTAGTACCATCATATCCATTATATCCATTTTCCATTGTTAGATCTTTGATGGTGAGAGTTACACCAGATAGAATTGTGAATATGGTTGTTGGTGAACCGGCAGGTTTTCCACCGTTTATTAGGGTAGTTTCTTGGTTTGCTCCAATGATTGTCATCTCAGTTTTGATTTGGATGTTATTTTCGTTGTAAGTACCATCAGCTATATAAACGTTCCCTCCAGTTTTAACTGTGGCTGTTGCGTTCTTTATGGTTGCTTTAGGTCCGTTTAAAGTACCTTTGATCCATGTTGCATTTAAACCGTTCCAAGTATCATTTCCATGACTGTTTACGTATATATTTGAAGTGTTAGCAGCGGATGTTGTGTTAATTCCAAAAGAAAACACAATACAAATCCCCAATAAAAGTAAACTTATCTTTATTAAATTTTTAGTGTTTTCATTGTTGTTCATGTCTTATTTCACCTCCTTTATGTTTGAT
>PLTK01000163.1 GCA_003164415.1 Methanobacterium sp.
GAAAAGGATCAACATTCTACTTCACTATCCCAATAAATCTGAAGTTTGAAAACTCCGGAGAAAATTAATGTCTTATTTACCTTACTCGATTGTTCTTGTTTTAGCTAGTTTTATTAGTATTGGTTTAGGTATTTATGGATTTTTACATCGTGATAGACCAGGTATGGCTGCTTTTAGTATTTTTATGTTTCTTTCCGCTGTTTGGCCTATGGCTCAAGCATTTGACATTGCTACTGCTGATTTGACATTGAAAATTTTCCTAATGAAAATACGTTTAGATGCACCAGTGTTTGCAATTTTGGCATATTTTGTAATGGTAATACAGTTAATAGGCAAATCAAATTGGATCACTAAACAGCGTTTAGTATTTTTAAGTATAATTCCAATTATAGGAATATTTTTTAATTGGACCAGCCCTAATTTATTGTTCCGTTATGGTTATCATATAATTACGGGCGGACCATTTCCTGTATTAGCCTGGACTAACGGCCCATTTTTCATAATTTGGATTTTATATATTTACGCTTTATTTTTGGTTCCATTGTTTTTATTGATAAATTCTTACCGAAGTATTTCCCCATTGACATCTCGACAAGTCATCATTTTAATAATAGCAACTTCAATACCTGTAGTAATTAATGCACTCTTCCAAATTGGTATTACACCTATTTCAGGATTTAATTTAGAACCAATTGCACAAGTTTTTGAGGGTTTGATAATTGTATGGGGTGTTTTTTATGTTAAAGCCTTTGATACAGTGCCTATTGCTCGAGACAAATTAATTACCGATATGAAAGAGAGTGTTATGGTAGTTGATCCTCAAAACAGAATTTTAGATATGAATCCGTCTGCATTTAATATGATAGGATCGACAGCAGACAAGGCAATTGGACAATTAGCAGATGAAGTGTTTGCATTCTGGCCAGATCTTCTTGTACTATTTAAGGATGTTAAAGATGAACAAATCGAAATTAAACTCGATAAAAATCCTATTCGATATTTTGATGTGAATATCTCATCGTTAAGAGATAAAAATGGACAATATTTAGGCCGTATGTTCATTTTACGAGATATTTCAAAACGTAAATATATTGATAATGAACTTAAAGAGAGTGAAATTAAATATCGTTCATTATATTCTTCTATGAGTGAAGGTGTTGCACTTCACAATATTATTTATAATCAGTATAAAAAACCTGTAAATTATATAATTTCGGATATTAATCAGTCTTATGAAAATATAATAGGTTTAAAAAGAGATGAAATTGTTGGTAAGAAAGCTTCTGAAGTTTATAGTACTAATAAACCTCCTTATATGGAAATTTATGCTAAAGTTGCTGAAACCGGCGAATCTATACAATTTGAAACGTATTTTGAGCCTATGAATAAGTATTTTAACATTTCAGTTACATCTATTGAAAAAGGGAAATTTTACACTGTTTTTGAAGACATTACAGAATCTAAAATAATTAATAATGCACTTCGTGAAAGTGAAGAACGTTTCCGTAATCTTGCAGATAATATTCCTAACTTAGCCTGGATGGCTGAAGCAAATGGCGGGATATTTTGGTATAATAAGCAATGGTATGAATATACGGGTACGACTTTGAAAGAAATGGAGGGATGGGGATGGCAAAAGGTACTCCACCCAGATTATGTTAAAAAAGTAACAGAAGACTGGAATATTAAAATAAAAGAAGAAGAACCATATGATAATATATTTCCACTGAAAGGGAAGGATGGAAACTATCGATGGTTCTTAACTAGGATTACACCTATTAGAGATGATCATGGAAAGTTAATGCGATGGTTTGGAACTAATACAGATATTACAGATCGAGTGGATCGTGAAAAAGAACTGGAAACCTTAATGACTAAGTTAGAACATTCCAACAAAGAATTAGAACAATTTGCATATATTACTTCTCATGATCTTCGAGAACCATTAAGGATGATTACAAGTTTTTTACAGTTATTAGAAAGAAGATATAAGGATCAGTTAGATCAGGATGCCAATGAATTCATAGAATTTGCTGTAAATGGAGCTAAACGTTTGGATGCTATGACTAATGATCTTTTACAATATTCTAAAATAACCAGCAAAGAACGAGAATTAAGTCCCATAAATTTCAACTATGTATTAGAAGAAGCATTAACGAATTTGAAAGTTCCAATCGATGAAAATAATGCAGTTATTACTTATGATCAACTACCTACAATTAATGGGGATGAACAGTTAACGGTTCAACTTTTCCAAAACCTAATAGGTAACGCAATTAAATATCGCAGCCAGGAAAATCCTAAAATTCATATATCTACAACCAAAGAAAAAAATCAATATCTCTTTAGCATCAAAGATAATGGAATTGGAATGTCCCCAGAACATCTGAAAAGGATATTTACAATCTTCCAAAGGCTTCACACACGTGAAGAATATGAAGGAACCGGAATAGGACTTGCTATTGCACAAAAAATCATACATCAACAAGGTGGACGAATCTGGGTAGAATCCAAACTAGGAAAAGGATCAACATTCTATTTTACAATACCAATCAAAAACTGAAAATTTAATTTTATAAATATTTAATTCAACGATTAAAATAACAAGATTAAAAGAAGTTATATGCTAATTGTACTGTCTAAACTTTATTAATGGCAAATAGAGACGTTTTTAGACAAAAATGTACAATTAAATAGTGTTCTGTAATAATTTTCTGAATTTTTTTATTCTAAATATTATGATCAAATTATTATAATCTTTTATAAACATACAATACACAGCATTAAAAATGTCTTTAAGACAATGAATGATAAGTAAATATGCAGGCAAGATACTATTTAGAAGTCAATAGTTTATGTTTTTTATCTATTAATAAATCATGATTTTAGAATTAAACTATCATATCTCGTTTAAATCATTTCTGCAATCTTTCGATTAACTCTTTTACATTACATTAATAGATCCCAATATATTTTTTATTGGAATGCTTGCTCGCTAGATTAAAGCTTGATTATTCATTAATTGTCTGAAATGAAGTAGAATAGGAATAAACACAGTATAACTCGAAGATTAGGCAATTATATCAGGTGATTCTATATAATAAAACGCTTTTAAGTTTTACCATAATTTCAACCATTAGGAATTAAATTAGACATTATATTTTAAATGTTATTATTTGAATCAGATTTGAGCACATGATATGTCAAATTATTCCACTTAATTGCTCGTTATGTAGTCGGGTGTATAGAATATGCCTTCTTTTTTCTTCTGCCTTTTACATCTGCTTTTAACTCTTCAATGTCTCCTATAGAGTTTCAAAGATATGTCCTAATATATTTACATCTAAATCACTTGAGAAATCGAATGATGAAATAGTAAGGAGGTTTTTGTATATGGGATTAATTTTATCATTATATGGATTTACAAGATCTTCAATATCTAGAGAGTGACCTTCAAATTTCCAATATTGGGGTGTATTATCCGCTTTTTTAAAAATGTTAAATAATATATTTCAATTACAACCAATAATACTGTTTAAAACTAATTTCTAATCATTTAATAGATTAAAAAACTCACAAGACAAATAATAACCCCAAAGATTTAAAAAAAAATAATGGATTTAAAGATAAATATCTCTGACTTTATACAAATTTATATACTATGTGATAACTCCTTTATCTTCAGATTAGGGTTATCATTAAATAAACCTGTATGATAAGCTATCACATTTTCTATATCAAATTCACCGAACTTTTCAAGCCAACCTTTAATTATTTCAAGTTCCTTTTTACTCATGGCTTCTCTGTGTGTTACAACAAGCTCATCACCCTCAATATTTAAGGCATCTCCCACAATCAGGCTTTTAGATTCTTTATGGTAGAGACAAATGTGTCCTGGAGTGTGGCCAGGAGTGTGAATAACTACAATTCCACCACCATAATCCAGTTCCTCATCATCAGCGAGATCCTCATCCACCTTTACAGAGGTATTTTCAATCATGTCCAAAACCTTTCGTTGTTCATCATCAGATAACATGTTAATTCGTTCCCTGATGTTTGAATTCTTAAACCTTAAGATCTGTTTCTCACCCTGGATGTAGGGTTTATCAAGGGTGTGAGCAAGAACATTAACATCATGCAATTCATCAATTATGCTGTTAATTCCACATATATGATCAATATCTTGATGTGTGACTATTATGGTATCTATTTTATCAAAGGACACCCCTGCTTTATCCATTTCATCTTTAATTAATGGCATACTGTCTGATATTCCTGCGTCAATCAGGACAACATGTTCATCATCCCATATGACTGTGGGATATATAGTTCCTGTTGTTCCCATAAGTTTCATTGGTATTTCTAAAATATCTATATTATCTACTATTTTCATCTACTTCACTCCTTCTTTAGAGAAATTCAAAATATTAAATTAATCATGTTCTTCAAGAAATCTCTTTCTTTTATCTAATCTTAAACCTACTGCTTTTATTTTATCTTGAAAGTCCTCTCCTTCCATGTCACAGGCAACTTTCTTTAAATATTTTGGTATATTAATTCTCTGAGGGCATGACTCTATGCATCGACCGCATTCGTTACATAATCCTGCATATGATGGGTTATCACTCATTGCCCCACCTAAAACAGTTATATATAGGTAATCGGGTACATGATTATCATACATGTGTTTCTGATTGTATAATGTGAAGCACTGAGGTATATCCACATTCTGAGAGCATGGTAAGCAATAACCACAAGCAGTACAATTTACCTTTATCTCCTTTTCATAAACCTCTTTTACCTCTTGATATAGCTTTAATTCCGTCTCAGGAATAGAATTAGGCAGAGTTTCATTTGCCACACTAATATTCTCTTTAACTTCATCTAATGTCCCCATACCAGAAAGTACACTGGTGACTTCAGGGTGGTTTAAAACCCATCTTAAAGCCCATTCTGCAGTTGTCCGTTTAACAGATGATTTTTTCCAAATTCTCATTGCATCTGCTGGTGCCTCACCAGCCAGTAATCCACCTTTCAATGGACCCATCACAAATACAGTTATACCTAAGTCCGCTGCATATTGTAGACCTTCCGTTCCTGCTTGGCTATGCTCATCTAATAAGTTTAACTGAATTAAACAAGCGTCCCAATGGTAACTATCCACAATATTCTTGAAAGCTTCTTTACTATCGTGAAATGAGAATCCAATGTATTTAATTTTACCCATATTCCTTTTAGATTCTAAAAATTCCATGATGCCCAATTCTCTAAGACGGGGGAAACTTCCCCATGGTAAGTTATGGATAAGGTAATAATCGATATATTCAGTTCTTAGTTTAAGTAATTGTGATTCGAAATACTTCTCAACATCCTCAATCATTTTAATAGACCAAGCGGGTACTTTAGTACAGATTTTGACTTTATCTCGATACTCATCCGTGAGTATTTCACCAAGAAATGATTCACTACATCCTTCATGATAAAGTAATGCTGTGTCTATGAAATTCACTCCATGATCCACTGCATAATAGATCATTTCTGTTGCTTTAGCTTTATCAATTTGTCCATCAATTAAGGGCAGTCTCATGGCTCCAAAACCTAAAGCGGATATTAATTCACCATTACTTGTTTTTCTCATT
>PLTK01000085.1 GCA_003164415.1 Methanobacterium sp.
TCTTTTTAGTATATCTATCAACAAGTGCATTTGTTACTATAGTAATTATCAATATAAGGACCACAAGAACAGCTGCAGTTCCGTACGCGTATGGCATAGATATTCCTTCAGTGGCCAATGTGTACAAGTGCAGAGGTAATGGTTGTCCAGGATCAAATATTGATACAGGAGCTTGGAGTGCTGCCCCTACAGTGTATAAAATAGCTGCTGTTTCTTCAATTGCCCTTGCCATACCCAATATTATACCGGTAATTATTCCCGGAACCGCTGCAGGTAAAATTACTTGTGAAATGGTTTGCCATTTGCTGGCTCCTAGTGCCATACTTCCCTCACTGTAGGATTTAGGTACAGATTCGATTGCAACTTCAGCAGTTCTTAAAATTGTTGGCATTGCCATTAATGCGAGTGTAAGTCCCCCAGATAATACTGAGAAACCGAAATCTAAGTAAACTACGAAAAATGCAAATCCAAACAGACCGAAAACAATTGATGGAATGGATGCCAATATTTCAGATCCAAAACGTATAGCTTTTACCAGCACATTTTCGCCAGCATATTCTGCCAAGTATATTGCACCACCAACTCCCAGAGGTGTAGCAACCACTAATGCAACAAATGTCACGTAGAATGTGGATATAATAAACGGTAATATTCCACCGGCTGCACCATTATCTATCGGTTGACCAAATATGAAATTCAAACTAATAACTGGTAATCCATTCACCAATATGTACCCTATTACCAAGATTAATAGGAATACTGTAAAAATTCCAGAAGCCCAAAAAATTGTTTTCATTATTTTTTGAGAATTCTTAGGAGATATTATTCTATTCAATAGACATACCCCCATAGAAATATGTTCATATCAATGATTTTTGGTTCAGTCCAAAGAATCATAGATATCCTCCTCCAATAGTGACTCTTTTCTTGTAGTTGATGTAATTTGCAATTAGCAGCAAAATTATTATAACAGTTAAAAGGACTATTCCAGTAGCAAAAAGAGCACTGTAATGTATTCCAGTTGCATATCCCATTTCAAGAGCTATGTTAGAGGTCAATGTTCTCACAGGTTCAAATATGGATCCTGGAATTTGAACCACGTTACCTGCAACCATGATCACAGCCATTGTTTCTCCAACAGCCCTACCCATTCCAAGGATTATACCTGTTATAATACCTGGAAGAGCCGCAGGAAATATTACATTTTTAATAGTCTGCCATTGAGTTGCTCCTAAAGCAAGAGATGCTTCATTGTATTCATAAGGTATAGACCTCAAAGCATCCTCAGAAATACTTATTATTGTTGGGAGAACCATTATTGTCAGAATTAATGAAGCTGAAAGTACACTGAAACCAGATCCACCAAAATGAATTCTCATAAAAGGCACTATAATTACTAAACCAAAAAATCCGTATACTACAGAGGGTATTCCAGCTAGTCCTTGTATGGTTGGTTTCAATATTTTTCTCATATTTGGTGGTGCAATTTCTGCCAGAAATATTGAACAACATAATGACAATGGCACTGCAAACAAAAGAGCTATTAATGTTGTGAGAAGTGTACCCACTATCATTGGGAAAACACCAAATATTCCATTATCCGGGTTCCAGACCATTCCAAATATAAAGTTGAAGAATCCAATTTGTAAAATAGCTGGAAGTCCTTCTCTAAAAATGAATGCTATGATAAGGATAATTATAAGTATGGAGGATATTCCTGTTGCAAAAAGTACCCATTGTACGAATTTATCCTCTTTTTTCTCAGTCATTATGACACCTCTAAAATTTATGTGTTATCTTGCTTATAAAGGTCTATTAGTTGTTTGTAACTATTAGTAATCCACAAATTTTTTATTTATAATGGGATTAACTCAAGATTATGAAATCAATAGAATAGTTATTGGATTTATCTTTTTTATTAATAAAACATTCTATTCATAACCTCTGATTTTTATCTTAACTTACCATAATTAAGCGGAGATGTGTTTCCAGGTTAAATTAAATTTAATGATTCGTACAGTATTATATAAGATATTTTTTTTATAAGATTCATTTAGTGAATTTTGAAATATGAATCAGTTTTTTATTATTTTTATTTTTTAAAAAAAGAGGATTTTAGTGGTTTTTAAAAACCACTTAACTTAACACTTCTATTCTTGTTTAATTATGATGTTGGTCTAACTATACTGTTGTTGTTGAGTATCGCTTGTCCTTCAGGTCCATCACACCAGTTAATGAATGCTAATGAAGCACCTGAGGCTGGTCCTTTTGTTAAGAAATTGAATGGCCTCTGTGTAGTGTAACTTCCGTTAGCTATTGTAGTAGCAGAACAGGTTATACCATTGATTGTTAATGCTTTTGTTTTGTTGTTTAAGCTAGCAAATGATATGAAACCTATTGAGTTTGGATCCTGACTTACTGCTTGTTGTACTGCACCTGTTGATGTTTGTACGATTGCAGATCCGACATATGAAGCATTATCTAATATTAATGATTGGAATGCAACTCTGGTACCTGATCCAACTTCTCTTACAATTACATCTATTTTACCGCTGGATCCTCCAACCTGACTCCAGTTTGTTGTGTTACCTGTGAATATTCCTTTAACTTGGGCTGATGTAAGTCCTGTAACTGTATTATTGTTGTTTACAATTGCAACTATACCATCTTGTCCAAGAGTGTAATTATTCAATCCTTGCGTTTCGTTTGCTTCGAGTTGTTCAGAAGCCATTCCTATTTGTGCTGTTCCATCACTGACACTCTTAAGACCAACTGCTGTTCCCCCACCTTGAACTTCAATCTTTACATT
>PLTK01000019.1 GCA_003164415.1 Methanobacterium sp.
GAGTAAAATCATAATTAATGAGTGACTTGATAGTTTTACAAAAAAGAGTTGCTGAATTTAGAGATGCCCGTGATTGGAGACAATTCCATACACCTAAAGATCTATCTATGGCTATAGCGATTGAAGCTGCTGAATTAATGGAATGTTTTCTATGGAAATCAAAAGAGCAAGTTGATGAAGACATTAATTCAAATAAATTAGCAGAAATTAACGAAGAGATTTCTGATATTTTAATTTTACTGCTAAATCTAACCAATATTTTAGGAATAGACATAATTAAAATAGCGAATCAAAAACTTGATTTAAACGGGGAAAAATATCCGATTGACAAAGCTAAAGGTAATGCAAAAAAGTACACGGAATTAGCAAAAGAATGATAGTCTACTCATCAACAAAGCAAGGTTTTAGAGATGATGTAATGACTAATGATATCGGTGAAATTATCTATGAAGCCTATAAAGCAGCAACCAGTAGAAGAACGGGTCGGTCAGAGATAAATTCATGGATTAATTCATTGCAGTACATGGATAGGGTATTAGAAGATGAAGAGATACCAAGTGACTGTGGCGTAGCTATTGAATACCATATTCCACAAACTTCAAAACGAATAGATTTTATACTAACAGGTAATGATGAAAATAATATTGAAACAGCTATATTAATTGAACTCAAACAATGGCAAGAAGCTCAAATTACAGATAAAGATGCTATCGTAATTACTCGCTTTCAACATGGTCCAAAAGAAACCCCGCACCCATCTTTTCAAGCTTGGTCATATAAAAGATTACTTGAGGATTATAATCAGACAGTCCAAGAAGAAAAGATTAATCTTATAGCCTGTGCCTATCTACATAATTACGACCAAGATGATGTGATATCTAATGATTTTTACAGAGAATACATCGAAAAAGCACCGCTATTCATGAAAAGTGATGCACATAAGCTTCAAGAATTTATTAAACATAACGTTAAAAACGGTGATAAACAACGAATAATGTACCGTATTGATCACGGTAAGATAAAACCCTCCAAAAATTTGGCTGATGAATTAGCTTCTATGCTTTCCGGAAACGAAGAATTTGTAATGGTCGATGATCAAAAAGTCGTCTACGAAACAGCCATTAAATTAGCAACTACGTCTAATGAGAATAATAAGAATGTGCTAATTGTAGAAGGTGGGCCGGGTACGGGCAAATCAGTCGTATCTATCAATCTTTTAGTGGGACTTACAGATAAAGAACAAGTCGTTCAGTATATAACACGTAATTCTGCTCCAAGATTAGTTTATGAAGCAAAACTAACTGGCACGATTAAGAAGTCACATATTTCAAATATGTTTAGCGGTTCAGGTTCTTTTCACGCTATACCAGTCAATAGTTATGACACACTGATTGTCGATGAGGCCCATAGGCTTAATGCAAAATCAGGAATGTTTAGTAATCTTGGCGAAAATCAGATAAAAGAGATTATTAAGGCCAGCAAGTTTAGCGTATTTTTTATTGATGAGGATCAAAAAGTTACTCTTAAAGATATAGGGGATAAAGAAGAGATTAGGTTCTGGGCGAATAATCTAGGTGCTCAAATAACGGAGATGCAGCTAGAATCTCAATTCAGATGTAATGGTTCTGATGGTTATCTTGCCTGGCTTGATAATATATTACAAATTAGGCCTAGTGCTAACATATCTATAAAAGATATAAATTATGACTTTAGAGTTATCGATGATCCGAAAGCGTTACACGATTTAATTATTGAGAAAAACACCAACAATAAGGCTCGATTAGTAGCAGGCTATTGTTGGAAATGGGTTAGTAAAAAACATCCAGAACTTAGAGATATAAAGATAAATGATTATTCAGCAACATGGAATCTAGACTCTCAAGGACAGGCTTGGATTATTAATCCCGAATCAGTTACAGAAGTCGGTTGTATCCATACATGCCAAGGTCTTGAAGTTGATTATATTGGTGTAATTATTGGCCCCGATTTTGTTATTCGTAATGGTAAAGCATTAACAATACCTGAAGAAAGAGCGTCAACAGATAGATCGGTAGCTGGGTGGAGGGCATTAATGAAAGATGACCCAAATACAACTAAAGCCAGACTAGACGCTCTCATAAAAAACACCTACCGAACTCTTATGACACGTGGACAAAAGGGTTGCTTTATTTACTGCACAGATAAAACCACCCAAAATTATTTTAAAGAGGCAATCGATAGAAGTGAATAAAGTTGTTGGAATCAATGAAATTATATCTTATCGCGAGATGTGCGACATAGAAAATGTTCAAACCCTACAGCGAGGCATGAATTTTCGGTTAAACCCAGATTATTCCGTAGTGTTAATGTCGCAAAGGTCAAATGCACCATATAATGACTCTATCAATGAAATAACTGGAGAAATAGAGTATGAAGGTCATGATGTTTTAAAAAAATCATATGACCATCAACCAAAACTAGAAGATCAACTAGCGTCTTTACCATCAGGTAAACTTACTCAAAATGGTAAATTTATTGAAGCAATTAAAAAGTATACATTAGGCAAGCGATCACCAGAACTAGTGAAAGTTTACGAAAAAGTGTTTGCTGGTGTTTGGTCTCTAAAAGGTATTTTTGATCTAATTGATTACAAAATTGTGAATGATGGCAAACGATTTGTATTTAAGTTTATATTGAAATTATCTAGCGATCAAAAGTTAAATACAGAGAATAGAGATAGAGAAATTGAGCACACTAGAATTATTCCATCGTCCGTAAAACAAGAAGTATGGAAACGAGATGGTGGTAAATGTGTAATTTGCGGAGAAACTACTAATTTACATTTTGATCATGATTTACCCTATTCAAGGGGCGGTACTAGTTTAACATCAAAAAATGTTCGACTACTATGCATGAAACATAACCTACAGAAATCGGCAAAAGTAGAATAAATAAAACACTAAGGTGAAAACATTCAAACCAAGCATATGACGGTTAATGGTAACGTGCTGGTACTATTTTTTTGACCTCGTCAAATATAGTACCAGCATAAGTTGATCAGTTCACTTTCGATAATATCAACATACAATGGTTGGACTAACCGTGAGGCGTGGCTAGTAAGTCTTTGGCTCAATAATGATCAGGCCAGCTATTCAGTCTTGCTTGAAGCACTCGAGCTAAATGAATCTGGTTTTAAAAAAGCTGATTGGCTTATGTCCCAGCTGGAAGATCTAATGTATGACTTGCCGCTTGAAGCTAGCCTTTGGAGTGACTTGCTTGGTACGTCTTTAGCTAGAGTTAACTGGCGAGAGGTTATCAAGAATAATTAGCTCCGATGCCCCGAGTAAGGCGTTAAACTGCTCATCTGAATATAAGT
>PLTK01000120.1 GCA_003164415.1 Methanobacterium sp.
TCACAGGATATTTAAGCATAGCATTAGAAAAATTCTTAGCTGATGAACATAAGCAGCAACTATTGGGGAAGGAAACAGAACTTATAGCAGAACTTAAGGTTACAAATGAAGAGCTTCATGAGAGTGAAGAACGTTTGCGTTTGGCTCAAACCAGAGGAAATGTAGGTGTATGGGATTGGAATACAATTACCGATAAACTTCATTTTACTCCTGAACTCGAGCAATTATACGGCTTAACTCCCGGAACAATAAAAACATACCAAGACTGGCGTCAGTTAACTCACCCCGAAGACATTGAAAAAATCGAAGTTGAAAGAGATGATAAAATTGCAAAAAACGAGCCATTCGATTTAGAATTCCGTATATTCCACAATTCAGGAGAAATACATTGGTTATCATCCAAAGGTGGGGCTATTTATGATAACAAAGGCGATGTCCTTCGCGTACTTGGTGTAAACACAGATATCACTGACCGAAAAAATGCTGAAGTGATTACTCAGAATCTCTTAGAGAGTGAACAACAACTTACAGAGGAATTAAAAGTCTCTAATGAAGAACTTATGCATCAAGGAGATAGATTATTACAAATAAATAAGAGGCTGGAGGAAAGTGAAGAGCGTTTCCATGATCTTGCTGATAATATTCCTAATTTAGCTTGGATGGCCGATGCAAGTGGTTGGATATTCTGGTATAACAAACAGTGGTATGATTATACAGGTACAACACTAGAGAAAATGCAAGGATGGGGCTGGCAAAAAGTCCATCACCCGGACTATGTTGATTCTGTGACTGAAGAATGGTCAAAAAAGCTCCTAAATGAAGAACCGTATGATAATATATTCCCTCTTAAAGGTAAAAATGGAAAATTCCGTTGGTTCCTCACGAGGGTTACACCAATTAAGGATGATCAAGGCAAAGTTCAGCGATGGTTTGGCACTAACACAGACATTACTGAACAAATAGATGCTGAGGAGTTGCTGAAGCAAAGTGAAGAAAAGTATCGTCGTTTTTTCGAATCAAATTTAATCGGTGTGATATATTGGGATATGGAAAACAAAATCATAGATGCTAACGATAAATTTCTTGACATAGTTGGTTATTCAAGAGAAGATCTTGAAACTGGTCAAATAAATTGGTCTGAAATGACACCACCTGAATATCAATATTTAGATGAGATTTCAGTATCTGAACTTAAAGCCACAGGAATTAATAAAGTTCCATTCGAAAAAGTTTATATTCATAAAGATGGTACCCGCATTCCAATATTAATTGCAGGCGCAATGCTTGATGAGCGAAGATTTAATGGAGTGGCATTTGTTCTTGATATTACTGATCGTAAAAAGGCAGAAGAAGAAGTTCTAAATCGCAGGAAAGTATTAGATGCGATTAATAAAGTTTTCCGAGAATATTTGAAGACAGATACTGTGAATGAAGTTGTAAAAAAATGTCTAGAATTTGCAGAGGAGATGACTGGAAGTGAATTTGGATTTTTCGGTGAAATTAATGAAAATGGTCGTTTAGATGATAGAGCATTAAGTCCACCTGCATGGGATGTTTGTGAAACACAAAATGCTCATGAACTTTTAAAGAATATGGAAATTGTTAGTTACTGGGGAAGAACTATTAGAGAAGAAAAATCGCAAATAGTTAATGATCCCAACTCAGATCCTGATCGTAGAGGTTTACCGGAAGGTCATCCTCCCATAACCTCTTTTTTAGGTGTTCCGCTTAAAGATGATGAAAAAACTATTGGAATGTTGGCATTAGCCAATAAAAAAACTGGTTATAATGAAATAGACAAAAAGAACGTTGAAGCTCTCGGTGTTGCCTTTGTGGAAGTTTTCATGCGAAAAAAAGCTGAAATGGAAATAGAAGAAAACTTGAAAAACTTAGCACAATCTAATAAAGAACTTGAACAGTTTGCATATATAACATCTCATGATCTACGAGAACCATTAAGAATGATAACCAGCTTCTTACAACTATTAGAACGACGATATAAGGATCAATTAGATCAGGATGCCAATGAATTCATAGGGTTCGCTGTTGATGGTGCTAAACGATTAGATATGATGACAAATGATCTCTTACGATACTCTAAAATAAATAACGAAAAAAGAGAAATCATCCCAGTTAATTTCGAACAAGTATTGGAACATGCTTTAACAAACTTAAAAGTTCAAATAGAAGAAAACAATGCAATCATCACTCACGATCCATTACCAACCATCAAAGGTGATGAACAGTTAAAGATCCAGTTATTCCAGAACATCATAGCAAACGCCATTAAATACAAAAGCCAAGAAACACCAAAAATTCATATTTCTGCAATCAAAGAAAAAAACAATTATCTATTTAACATAAAAGATAATGGAATAGGAATGTCACCTAAACACTTAAAAAAGATATTCACTATATTTCAACGACTTCACACTCGAGATGAATATGAAGGAACAGGAATTGGACTCGCAATAGCTCAAAAAATTGTACATCAACAAGGTGGAAAAATATGGGCAGAATCAGAATTAGGAAAAGGAACCACAATCTACTTCACAATCCTAACTGATAGAACAATCCTAACTGATTGATAAATAATTAAATTTCTTCAATACTGCCTTAACGTCAAAATTTAAAGTTGATCTTATTTTTTTATCAAACTATTTTTTTTACTAGATCGCACGTTAGATTGAATGCTGGAATAACAAGAAAAGTATAAACTCATTGTACTCTCTAAATACCTAGCCAAATGATATAGATTCAATCAAGTTCGATATGTTCTTTGTAATAAATTGTGTAATCGCAGGCTTGAATGCTTGTATTAACCCGTTCAGGGATACGTATCGCTTTTTTTACAATATAACTAATTTTGTAGATCCGACATTTGAAGAAGGTCGAATGGTTTCATCTCTTGCTTCCTTTCGCCTTTAAAAGCATAAAAGTGAGTAAGCAAGCTAGCGGGCAACTAAGCATTCAATAACAAAATAGTGTTGTAAGATCCAATAAAAACTTTGGTAGTTTAAGTAAAAGACTACAAGAAACAATTTAAGAGATACATTGTTGTTTAATTCTAAAATTTCATGGTCTATGAATAGCAGAAACATACAAACAATTGACTTTTAAATTGTATCTTGCCTGCATACTAACGTCTTGAATAATTTAATTATTGACTATTAGTAGGACCCCATTTACTATTTGTAAAGTTAAATTGGATTATATGTTAATTTAGCTCATTATTAGCCTTATATATCGTTATATAGGACAATAACGAACTATTTTTATAGTGTGAACGGGTTGAATTATACTTTGAGACTGATGAGCCAATATTTTGTGGTGTTGTATCTTTAATATAATTCTTTCAATTGTTCATATCTTGTAATAGGTTCTCCAATGGGACTTAGTATCGATTCATTTCGTTACCAAGTCAAACTCAAATGGATCAAAACCTGCTTTAATCACATCTTTATAATTTATTACTAATGTTTTTTTTGTTTTATTTGCTGCAATTTGGGTATGATTTTGGTGTAAATTATGAACAAAATACGCATGAATTGTGTATAATGCTATATATGCTATTTATTCATAGTGAGTGTTATGTCATTTTTATCGCTGGTGGTGAAAAATCCATTCAGAAACAAAACAAGAAGTTCCCTTGCTATTGTAGGAATAGCAATTGGAATAATGGTCATAGTGGCCCTTGGTATGATAACGGGAGGGCTTGAGAACTCAACGCAGAGTACTCTTAAAGCAGGTGCGGCTGAAATAACAGTCAGTCAAGCAGGTTCAACCGGTATCGAATCAAGTGGATCCATTAATCAAACATATGCTACTGATATACTTTCATTAAGCGGCGTTAAAAGCACAGCTGGAATTTTAAGGGCAAGCAATACCACAACAGCAACTACAAGTCCAAATAGTACTCAAGGCGGTTTTGGTGGTGGTCTCTCCATAACAGGTATAGACTCAGATAAATTAAGTTTAATGGGTGTTGACAGTGTAAATGGAACTGCTTTCACAAACGACAGTACAAATCAAGTTATAATAGGGAAAACTGAAGCTCAAAGTCTTAATAAAACAGTTGGAGACACAATAAATCTATATGGCCAAAACTTTACAATAACTGGAACATTTGAAACAGGTGATTTCATGACCGACAATGGGATTATGATGCCACTTTCAACGTTACAAAATCTAACCAGCAATCAAAACAAGGTCAGTGACGTACTTGTAAAAGTAACAGACAATGCCAATGTAACCACAGTAAGTAATACAATTACAAATGCTTATCCAAATCAACTCACTACTACAACCGCAGCTGATTCTGCTAATAGAATAAATCAGGGATTAGGATTTATTAACACAGCTAGCTGGGCAATTTCACTGTTAGCCATCTTTATCGGTGCAGTTGGAGTTATAAACACCATGGTAATGACAGTTTATGAAAGAACTAGGGAGATAGGAGTATTAAAGGCTGTGGGATGGAAAAACAGTAGAATACTAGGAATGATACTTGGAGAATCAATCGTACTCACACTCATCGCATTCGTTGTGGGAACAATCATAGCAGTAACAGGAGTGGAAGTTCTATTAACACTAGTTCCTTCTGTAGGAAATGCAATTACACCATCCTTCTCAATCTACATATTCCTCAGAGCCTTTGGTATTGCCTTACTCGTAGGTGTCATCGGAGGATTATACCCTGCTTATAGGGCAAGTAGATTATCCCCAACGGAGGCTCTACGCTATGAATAATAATGAAAACATCATCGAAATAAAAGATTTGAAAAAAGGCTATGATAATGGAAAAATAAAAGCTCTAAACGGAATGAACTTGGAAGTGAAAAAGGGAGAATTCATATCTATAATGGGTCCATCAGGTTCTGGAAAATCATCTTTACTTAACATGATAGGTGGATTAGACATAGCAGATGAAGGAACCATAAAAGTTGCAGGCATAGACATGATGAAGACTAAAAATCTAAATAAATTTCGATCAAAAGAAATAGGATTCGTCTTCCAGATGCACAACTTGATACCCAACCTCAGCGTTGTAGAGAACGTTGAAATCCCAATGTATGAAACCAATATCTCTTCTAAAGATATGAGAAAAAGAGCATTGGAACTTTTAAAGTCAGTTAACCTGGGAGATAAAATTGACCAGAAACCAACAAAATTATCTGGAGGTGAAAGACAGAGAGTGGCAATTGCAAGAGCCCTAGTAAACAATCCATCAATAATATTAGCAGATGAACCTACAGGATCTTTGGATTCTAAAACTGGCGAAGTTATACTTGACTTGTTGAAAGATCTTCATAAAAAAGAGAACGTAACATTGGTCATGGTTACTCATGAACCATACGTAGGGAACCTGGCTGAAAGAATTATCACGGTGTTAGATGGAAAATGTTTAACCGATAACAAAACAACAAATTCAAAATAATAAAAATCCCTTTTTATTTATTTTTAGGTACTCTTTAATTTGAAATTAATCAAAATAATTAAGAAATAATGTCTTTGTAGAAATGAAAATCTAATCTAGGTTAACTTCATTTAATATTAGATAGTGGTAAATGATTGGGTAGATAAATTCTAAAAATGTTCAGTAAAGATATTATTTTTTATTTTTATTTTTATTTTATTAATGGAGTAAAATAATG
>PLTK01000018.1 GCA_003164415.1 Methanobacterium sp.
ACGACGATGGAGTCTATTTTGATGTGGAACCTGTTGATCAAGGAACAGATGTAAGAAGAGAACTTGTATTAGGACTAGAAGAACTTCATTTTGATGTTGAAGTAAGCCATCACGAAGTTGGTCCGGGTCAACATGAAATAGATTTCAAATTTGACAACGCAATGAAAACAGCAGACGCTGTTATAACATTCAAACAGGCTATTAAAGCCATAGTTGACAATCTCGGCTACATGGTTACATTCATGCCTAAACCATTCTTCGGTGTAAACGGTAGCGGAATGCACGTACATCAGAGCCTCTTCAAAAATGGGAAAAACATCTTTTTTGATCCAGATACTGAAGATCAACTATCCCAAGAAGCCCGATACTTTATTGGTGGTCTACTCAAACACTCCAAAGCACTATCAGCAATTGTTGCTCCTACTGTCAACTCTTACAAAAGACTTGTCCCAGGATACGAAGCACCTTGCTACATAGCATACGGACTTCAGAACAGATCTACACTTGTTAGAATTCCTGCATCACGTGGAAATGGTACTAGAGTAGAATTCAGATGCCCAGACCCATCATGTAATCCATACCTTGCATTTGCAGCTATGTTAGATGCTGGAATGGACGGTATTAATAACAAGGTCGACCCTGGAGCAGCAACAGATATAGATGTATTTAAACTTGATGCAGCTGGACTTGCAGACAAAGGCATTGAAACACTACCATCAAGCCTATGGGAAGCATATCATGCACTTGAAAATGACCAAGTTGTTAAATCATCACTTGGAGACCATGTTTACAAACAATTCATGGACATCAAGAAAAAAGAATGGGACGATTACAGGATACAAGTATTCCCATACGAAGTTAACAGATACTTGATGATTTAAATACATTCTAAATTTCTTTTTTTTATTTTTAAATCCTAAATTAGAACAGGATTTCTTAAAAAAATTATTATGATAAGTTTTTAAAATAATTANNAATTAAACTTATCCGGTGAATAAATGCCACAAGAAACCGATCGTAAAATGATGGAGATTCTGCGAATTCTTGCAGATCGAGAAGAAGTGCTCGGTGCAAAAACAATTGCAGAAGAACTTAAAAAGAAGGGTTATGACCTCGGAGAGAGGGCAGTAAGATATCATATGCGAATCCTTGATGAAAAAGGGTTTACAGAACGTATTGGTTATGCAGGA
Organism: Methanobacterium sp.; assembly: GCA_003164415.1. Lineage (GTDB taxonomy): Archaea > Methanobacteriota > Methanobacteria > Methanobacteriales > Methanobacteriaceae > Methanobacterium_B. The sequence continues at coordinate 1,191 of PLTK01000018.1, forward strand.
AGGCAAATAACTGATAAAGGCCATAAAGAGCTGGAAAAAGGTCTTATTTATGATCAAGTGGATTTCATTTTTTCAAAGTTTGAGGATATGATATATCAAACCACATTGAATCCTTCAGATGGAACTGGAAAGGTCATTGTGAATACTTCATCGTTCATTTACGAAAAAAATATAATGGAAATACTCAATTCGGTCTTTAAAAAAGGTATAGCCGTCAGTCCTTATGTAAAATTTTTAGATCCCAAACCAGAGGTAGGGAACGAAATTAGACTAGATACAGTGTGCGGAACAACCATAGATGGGATGCTTCTCCGCGAGGGAATTCCTGTAATACCCAAGTATGGCGGAATAGTAAAAGTCGAAGATTATGTACCTACTAGGTTCACAGAACTTATATCCTACAAAAAAACTTCAATGACTCCTCTTGAAGCGTTCACAGATAAAAATATGACATCAATATTGGAAGTAATAGAAAATGGAAATGGATCAATTCCTGCTAATTTCCGCCTAATACCGAAAACAGCCCGAAAAAATGCAGTAAAAATATTCAACAACCTACAAAAGATAGGCATAACAGGTTTACTCAAACTGGGTGATGAAGGGGAATCTGTACTTGGAATACCGATTGATGATAATATGGTAGGCATAGCAGTTATTGGAGGAATAGCCCCATTATGTGCTGCGAAAGAAGCTGGATTTGATGTTAATATTAAGTTAGCAGAGAATACTATAGAATTTAGTGAAATGCAAAGTTTGGTTAAACCCAAACCCATAATTAAAACCACCGGGCCTGAAATACCTGAAAGGGTTAAGTTTTTACTTTCGAAGGCCTGGAACCTGATATATCAAGTTGATTTTGATATAGAAACACATCAAGGAAATGTTATCACAAATATTTCCTATGTAAAAACCAACGAACTTGACCTTGCAATTGACATCTTTGAAGATGTAATGAAAACCGGTCCACAGTACTGTACAAGTAAATATTTCAAGATTATTCCGGGAAACGAACCAGGTAAAACCGGGATAGCAACTGTATGCAGCCTAACCCTCGATGGCATCCTAGTAAAAAATGGTGTGTCCACTACACCCAAATATGGGGGAATTCTAGAAACTGATGGCAAACAACCCCGGTTCATAGAACTTACAGCTTACAGTGGATCTTCACTGGATCCGCATGAAATATATATTGCAAAGGATATGACTTCTGTTTCAGATGCTATTAAAGATGGTGGGCGTGTTCTGGCGAGTTTAAGAGAGATCCCATATATAGCAAGACCTGCTGCTGTAGATGTTTTAGAAGAAGTTCAAGACGCTGGTTTTTCAATTTTAAAGATTGGAAAACCGAGTGAATTAGTTTATAATGC
>PLTK01000038.1 GCA_003164415.1 Methanobacterium sp.
GCAATAGATCCAATCAAAATACCACAAGTAGCAGCAGAAAGTGGTGCTGACCTTGCAATGGTTGATACAGCTATTAAAGACGGTAAAACACTATTTGATTTTATGGATAAGGATAAACTCATAGAATTCAATAAGAACATACACGAATATGGGCTTAAATCAGCTCTTGCAGGCTCAATTAAAAAGGAACAACTCAGATTGTTATACGATATTGGATGTGACGTTGTTGGGATAAGGGGAGCAGCATGCACTGGTGGGGATAGAAACAAAGGGACCATAAACCGCACTGCTGTAATGGAATTGAAGAATATGATAGAAAACTTTTAAAGTGTTAAAACTCTATATTAAAAGAAATTTAAGAAAATTTCTTGATACTCTAAAATTTGAGTATGGAATGAAATGGGTTTTGATAGTAACAATCAAGATTCAACAAAATTATTTATTTGAACAACCTTTTAAGGGTTGGAGGTAACGATATGTTCTCTGAAAAGTTAAATAATGCACCCATGGGGTATACTTTTGACGATTTTTTGATGCTACCATCAGTATCGTCAGTTGAACCGAAGGACGTTGAAACTACGACCCAAATTTCAAGAAATTATAGAATAAATATTCCAATCATAAGCTCTGCAATGGATACGGTTACAGAAGCTGAAATGGCAATAGCTCTAGCACAAGAAGGTGGATTAGGAGTAATACACCGAAATATGACTATTAACGAGCAAATTAATGAGATTAAAAAGGTCAAAAGATCGGGAGACCTTACTATTCGTGACGTAATAACAATTGATCCTGAAGCCTCAATAAAAGAAGCTCAAGAGATCATGGACGAGGAAGAAATAAGCGGACTTCCAGTTGTTCAAGAAGGAATTGTTGTTGGGATCATAAGTAGAAGAGATGTAAAACCTATTCTTAATTCAACTCCTCAAGGCAAAGTAATGGATATAATGACCGAAGAAGTGGTCACAGTTTCTGAATCAACAACTCCTGAAGAAGCCCTGGACATTGCATATGAAAACAAGGTTGAAAGACTACCAGTTGTTGATGAAGGGTTTATTGTTGGTATTTTAACCATGAGGGATATTCTTGCACGTAAAAATTTCCCAAATGCTTCGAGAGATAAAAAGGGCAGGTTTTTAGTTGCAGCAGCTACTGGTCCGTTCGATCTTGAACGTGCCATGGCACTTGACGATGCAGGTGCAGATATCATAGCTGTTGATTGTGCACATGCACACAAACCGAGCATAGTTAAATTTGCTAAGACTATGAATGAAAATATTGAGGCTGATCTACTTGTTGGTAATATAGCAACCAGTCAAGCAGCTGAAGATTTATTATCTGCAGAAGTTGATGGTCTTAAAGTGGGTATTGGACCGGGATCAATATGTACAACCCGAATAATAGCAGGAGTTGGAGTTCCTCAATTAACAGCCATATCAAGTGTTGCAGATGTTGCAAAAGATTACGATGTACCAGTAATTGGTGATGGTGGTTTAAGATACTCTGGTGATGTTGCTAAGGCACTTGCAGTAGGAGCCGATGCTGTTATGCTTGGAAGTCTTCTGGCAGGAACACATGAATCACCCGGTGATGTTGTTATCATGAACGGAAGGAAGTTCAAACAATACCGTGGAATGGGTTCGCTCGGTGCTATGACAGGTGGTGTAGGAGCAGGAACTGATCGTTATTTCCAAGAAGTTAAGGGACCAATGAAACACGCAAAACTTGTACCTGAAGGGGTAGAAGGTGTTGTTCCTTATAAAGGACATACAAATGAAATTCTATTCCAGCTAATAGGTGGAATTAAAGCATCAATGGGTTATTGTGGTGCTACAGGTATTAAAGACCTCCAGAAAAAGGCAAAATTCGTGAGAATAACATCCAGTGGAATGACAGAAAGCCATCCACACGATCTTATGATAACCAATGAGAGTCCAAATTACCCAACATCAAGGTTGATGTAATTCCCTACTTTTTTTATTTAAAATCATTCAACAGATTAAACCATAATAATGGACCAATATAATTAATGGTGTACAATGAAGTCATTTATATTACTATGTGGTGGTAAAAGTAGGAGAATGGGTCAGGATAAGGGTTCAATGAACTTGAATGGAAAACCCATGATCATACATGTAATAAAAAACTTAATTGCAATTGCTGATGAGATAATAGTTGTATTGAGTGATAAAAATCAGGTTGATGATTATAATAAAATTTTTGAAGGGTTAAAATCAAATAGATCTAAACTCCACATATCCACGGATATTTTTGAGGATAAAGGCCCTCTTGCAGGCATTTTAGCCGGATTGGAAAAGGTTAAATCGGATAAAGCAATGGTAGTTCCGTGTGATTCTCCATTTGTTTCTGAGTACTTTGTAAATAAAATGTTTAAATATTCCAACGAACCAGTTTATGATGCATTTGTTCCAAGATGGCCCGATGGCAAGTTAGAACCTCTGCATTCCATTTATAAAAAAGATCTAAAATCTAACATTTTAAAACTTCTAAATGAAGATATAAGGGATGTTAAGAGTTTGATAAGGGAATTGAATGTCAAATATATCGATGTTGATTCTTTAGATAATACTGGTAAAAGTTTTTTTAATATAAATCGTATAGATGATATTCCAGATAAGTAGATGTGATGAAAACTTGAAAAGAATAACTTAAAAATCATAAGAAAATTATAATAAAATTTTAGAAAATATTCATCAGAAAATGTGGATTTAAACTTAATAATGTTACTGTTATATTTTAATTAGAATTTCTTATATGATTTGTTTTTATGACTACTCACAATATGCTTTGTCGTTTATCTCTATCAATACATTTCTTCTTACTTGATCGATTTTGAGTATGTTATTACGGGTCATTGCATTTCTTTTGTCCTTTCAATGAATTTATTTTTGAGTGGTTTTATTTTTTTTATAATTGTAAACAATGGGATAGGTAAAATTTCTTGATTGGCAATTTTTTGTGTTTTATCTGTAATTTCTCCATATTCTACAAGTTCTTGGCCCGCCTGTTTGTAAGCATCGTAAACATCATAGATTTTCGGGAATTTAGTCTCTTTATCTGGGTCTTTTCCATGTCCAGTAAGGGTTCCTGCATTTCTTATTAGATTACCAACTTGTGGAGCATCCATAAATTTGGAGTATGTCCTAAAATATGATATAATATTCTTGGGAGTTTCATCTTCGATATTATCACAGCAAATAAGGGTTACAAATGGTTTTGAACAGATATTATGGTTGATATGATGGAATATAAGTCCGCTTTTTGAAACCCTTAAATCGTTTACATCACCGGTAGAATGAAGTCTATCTATAAAAATTTTCATTAAGCCCGAAATGCCAAAAAGATAGACGGGTGTAGCGAAAATAATTATGTCTGCATCTGCCATTTTATTAATAATTGATTTGAAGTCATCTTTTTCATCAAAAATACATTTAAGATAATGTTTTTCAGTTTGGCAAGTATTACATGCTATACAAACATTTATTTTATTTTCAGAAAGTGTCACAAAATCACAGTCTGCACCTTGTTTTGTAGCTCCTTTGAAAAGTTTATCTATTAAAAATCTTGTATAACCTCTATTTCCACGATAACTTGAATTTATAGCAAGAATTTTCATAAAATCACATATTTTTTTAATAAATTGCTTAAAAGTATTATAATAAGATTTAATTGTTGAATCATTTCATTAATCAATATTGTAATACCCTTTAAATTTTTTATTATTATTAATTAATCATGTGAGATTATTTGGGATCATGATAATCTATACTAAACAATGTCGTTAAAATATTAGGCAATTAAATGATTTTAGTATTATATCAATTTTTATTCTACTAGATTTCCAGCGAAATATTCTTAGATTCATATTCTAAATTATTAAGTATTTTTTGCTATATTCGCTCATGATTAAGTTGTAATAATTGCAATATTTAAATATTTTGTCATTAAATTAGTATAATAATATCAATTAGTATAGATTCAATATAAAAAATAGATAAAATACATGCAAAGTAATGGAATACCTGTGAGTGCTACGTTGTTTATCATTCGGAAATTGGAGAAAACACAAGTGTTTGAGGATACCTACTTTGTAATAAAAAAAATAAGAAGTATTTGAAATTAATTTTTTTTGAATTTGGAAAAAATATGACAAATCACGATATAACTTTCGAAGAAGAAAAATCATTTTGGTTAGAAACAAGTTTATCAACTAACTTTCCACAACTAAAAGTGGGATTAAAAGTTGATGTGGCCATAGTGGGAGGCGGTATTGCTGGTATCACAACTGCAACATTGCTTAAAGAATCAGGATATAATGTGGCGGTCATCGAAGCAGACAGGATTATTAAGGATGTGACTGTTGGGACCACTGCTAAGATATGTGTATCTGCAGGATACAGTTATATAAAGTATAAATTAGGAAAGGATCAGGCCCAATCATATGCTAATGCTAACATGGATGCTCTGGATAAAATAGCGGAAATTATACGTAGTCATGATATTGATTGTGAATTTCATCGTCTTCCACTGTATATTTATAATGAGTCACCTAAAATGACCAGTAAGTTTAAAAGAGAGTTCAATTTTGTTAAAGAATTGGGCCTTCCAGTTTCCTTACCCGATGATGTGCCATTACCATTTAAAATAGGGCCGTCTATCAAGTATGATGATCAGGCACAGTTTCATCCCCGAAAGTATTTATTATCCCTTTCAGATTACATAGATGGGGATGGGAGTTATATTTTCGAAAAAACTAATTTTATTGATGTTAAAGAAGGTAAAGTTAAGGAAGTGGTCACTGATCATGGATCGATAATGGCCGATAATGTTGTGATAGCAACCAACACCCCAGTTTATGATCCAGATGATCTTCGTAATCATCTCCATCCAGAAGGATCCTTTGTTATTGGATTGTATACAAATGGAGATTTTCCAGATGGAATGTTTATTGAAAACGAACCGGTACACACTTACCGAACAACTCCAACAGACAAAGGTCAAATGATTATAGTGGCAGGGGAACACAGCCTCGTGGATGTAGAAGATAAGAATGTATATTATGATAGGCTTGAAAAATATGCACACCAACATTTGGATGTTAAATCTGTTGATTACAGATGGTCTAGTTATGATAGTACAACTGATGATGATCTTCCAATAATAGGTAAAACATCTCAACAGGGTGTCTATGTGGCAACTGGATTTTGTTTTTGGGGTATGTTAAATGGAACAACAGCAGGTATGGTAATCAGCGATCTAATTACAGGTAAAGAAAACCAATATGCAGATATATTTAACCCCATCAGGTTCACTAGAGAGTATATGGCTATTTTGAAGTTGAGATCAGCAATTTTAAATTTGATCTTGTATTTCATATAATAACTACCAGAAATTTATGTAGATTAAGAATAAAATTTCACCTATATTATTATGTGAATATATATTTTTTTTTATTTATTTTTAATTATCCAATAACAAATATGGATACAGGCCAGATTATAAAAGTGTGTTGCATTATCATTAACAAATTTCAAAACAATCCATTAAGATAATGCTAAAATTTCTCGTCTAGCATTATAAATCTGTATTAAGAATTCTAATGTTAACTGCCAAAGTTTATTATTTTGAAGACCCAATCTAAAATATAAAGAAAATATTAATGATAAAGTGTTAGATATTATCTTTAGAAAAGTCAAGGATAAAGCTTTTATAGGATATTACTTTGAAATCATTAAATATGGATTTAATGGTGATAACATATGTTCACAATAGAAACTAATAATGCTGAAGATGCGTGGATCGCTATAATAAAACAGATAATGGATCATGGTGATATGGTAGAAGATGAACGTGAACTTATGACCAGAGAAATTTTAAATGTAATAGTCACTGTTCAAGATCCTCTAAATTCAGAACTGCCCCAAGGATATTTATCTCTTGAAAAATTAAAACGATATGAAGAGGCTTTTTTGGATATTGAAAATCATCATGACGGAATTAATTATGGAAAAAGGTTGAGGGAGCATTTTGGATTCAAAATGGGACGAGATATTTACAAGGTAAAAATTGATCAGGTTGAATCCGTTATTAACAGACTTAATAGATGTGAAACATCAAGAAGAGCAACAATGACCACCTTTGATCCATCAATAGATCAGTGCCAAAACGAGATACCAAGTCTGGTCATGATCGATTTTAAAATACGTAAAAATATGCTGTACACAATGGGTATTTGGAGAAGTCAAGATATTTATGGTTCATGGATTCCTAACTTCTTCGGACTTAAAGGACTCTCAAAATATATATCAGAACAATTGAAAATAAAACCAGGGCCAATAACTGTTCATTCTGTAAGTGCACACATATACAAAACAGATTTTGATGATGTTAACAACGATAATGGCAAGTTAATCAAATAGCTATATAGAAAAATTTTTTAAAATAAATCCTTTACTAAATATTTTTACTTAAAAACCTATACTACTTTTTTTTAATAATTTTAGAACATTAAAAATAGTGGTGGTAAGAGAATATTATTTGTATCCCAAAAATGGATTTTCAAAGAATTTAGAACTTTATAATACAGTTCATATCCGTTGATCTTCCAATTTCTATAATTTCTGGGTTACGGCCCATTTCAAGTAGAAACTTATTTGCGGTTTCTATCATGTCAACATATACAATTTTACTAATTTTACATCCATCAACAACTGTATATGGGGGCATTTCTCCGTTCAACCTTTTGAACTCAAGAACTTTTTCAACCATCTTTCTGTACTGTTTGAGAGTTAACCTCTCCATTAAATCAACCACATTTACTTTTTTTTTAATTTATTTAGAGTATTAAAGCTTTTTTTGAATGTATGTAAATAACCATATAAATATTTTGTGAATTTAAGAACATATTTAGCATTATTTATCGTTAACATTATTATTATCAGATATTTTAATGATATCAATAATTATCCTGTATTTCAACCGTTGCATTTGGATCAAAAGGATTTGTCCTCATAGCCAATGAGAAAAGGTACGGGTAGTTGTGCATAAGGTGATCCATATATTCCACCCATTGATAGATCAATATGTTGTATGCCCTTTCAGTATCAAATTTAAGGTGATCATAATCTGCTTTAGGGAGGTGTTTAAGGTCTTTTCTTTTTTCAAGCTCTTCTGTAATATGAAAAACGGCTCTTAAAAGTTCTGTAAATGTTTCATGTTCTAATAGGTTAGGATTTTCAAGTAAAGCTAATAAAAATCTTCTTTTACCCATTAAATACTTCTTTGTTTCTTCTAAGAATTCAATTGAATCTGGATCGTTGCCATGAATTTCAAGATGGTATTTACGTTTTGTTATATCGTCCTTAGCTTTTTTGAAATCTAGATCAGCCCAATTTGAATTTATTATCAGTGTTTCATTGATGCTTTTTGATTTTAAATCAAATTTAGATATTTCACCGAGTAGTTCAGTTCCAACATCACTAAAGAAAACACCAATGACCATGTTTAATTTTTCAAGCAACACACTCTTTTCCCGTCGACTTATAGCGGTTTCTATTACGAGAACAACCAGTAAAACTTCTATGGGTAAAAATGCAAGATCAATTCCCAAATAAAACAGTTCCGTTCTTGGTTCGTGGAATACGTAGAATTGGATTAAATATAGTATCACAGAGGATAAAATAAGTAAAATAGCAATTTCAGTTCGCCAGCCTAATCTTTTCATTATTTTCATTGTTCCTTGTAAAAAATAATTTATTAAATACTCTTTTGGGCAGTTATTATGGTAATTGGATTTCTTGCTAACATCATAGTTCCTCTATTAGTTACTTCACCCTTAGAAATCGAAACATTTACCACATCAAGTTTTATGGAAAGTTTTTTGAGGCAAGATATTGCCTCTGCACATGTTTCGAGGAGTATTGCCATTATAATAATCTGCCCATTGTTGTTGAGTTTGTTATAACCCTTTTCGATTAAAAGCGGTAGTTTACCACCACTTCCACCTATAACTATTAGATCAAATTTTTCTATTTTATCCAAAACTTCAAAGCCATCGCCTTCAATGAGCTCTACATTTCCTGTTAGTCCATGTTTTTCAAGATTTTGTTGTGTTGTTACAATTGCATCAGGGTTAATATCGATAGAATAAACTTTTTTAGCCCGTTTTGCAAACTCTAATGTTAAGCCTCCAGTTCCGCATCCAATATCAACAATAACATCTTTGGGTTTAACATCTGATTTGCAGATAACAATGCATCTAACCTCTTCCTTAGTTGGACCGGGTACATTTGGATTTTTAATAAATTCTTGATCCTTAATCATTCCATTTCCCCTGTCCATCTGTCAAACATGTTATTTTCTATACCTAGAACATCTAATATCTTTCCCACAATGAAATCAACTAACTCTTCATTGGTTTTAGGTTTGTGATAAAATCCAGGCATTGCAGGGAGAATTATTGCACCTTCATTGCTTACTTTAAGCATATTTTCAAGGTGAACAGATCTTAGGGGTGTTTCTCTAGGCACAATAACCAGTTTTCTTCTTTCTTTAAGGGTCACATCTGCTGATCTGGTAACTGCATTGTTAGCATATCCATTTGCTATTGCAGAAAGTGTTTTCATAGTACATGGTACAATCACCATAGATTCAAATTTAAAGGATCCGCTGTTTATAGAAGATGTAAGGTCTTTTGGACTGTAATATTCGGATGCTAATTTTTTGATTTCATCTTCTTCAATTCCTAGTTCATATTCTAGTATTATTTTTGCGGGATCTGTTACAACAACAGCTGTTTCTTCTCCAAGTTCGTTTAGAATTTCAAGAAGCCTTTTGCCATAAACCACACCACTTGCTCCGGTAATTGCGATAACTATCATTTTTTTCACATCATTCTGTATTGTTAAATACATTTTACTTTTAGTTAAATTTTAATTATTAGCCTATTTAGGTATTTCAATATAGTTTTCAAAATTGAATCCTTTTGAACAGTTTGAATACTCCTCTGGTAAATATATGCATAGATCGGCATGATTGAATCTTGCATCACGGAGTGTGCTTACTATAGTGGATATTTCACTTAGATTAACTAGATTTCCCTTTGAAGATACAGTTGTTTTCATCTCGTCAAATGACGGATAATCTGGAATATCAATAATAACGTATTCTGCAGGGATATCCAATTCTTCGGATATTTCATTTTCAAATGATCTTATGCTGTTTATATCTATTTTAAAAACTGCATTAGGATTTTCTAATTCATCGAGTTGAAGAGAGTAGACTGTTTTGAAAAGTTTTCTATTATCAAGCCTGTGCATCATATCTGCTATGAATCCCTTTTGATTCCTTGCTGTGATTATGATATCTGCATCATCGTATTTGTAAATTTTTTCAGGTATTATGAGTCCCTTCTCAAAGAGTTGATTGAGGCAGCGTCTGAACATGGAGTTGATTATACGTGTTGTGTGATGTTGGTATACGCTGGGATACATGAAATATCTTGCTAAGAGCATTGATTCTGCAGCCTGTACACCTTTAGCCTTGAGTATGAGATTTCCATCAAGTTTCATGTTGTGTATGAGTCTTTCAACATCTATAACTCCATATGCTACTCCAGTGTAATATGAATCTCTTAATAGATAATCCATTCTGTCAACATCGAGATCTCCTGATATTATATGTCCCAATCGTCCTTCTCCACTTATCAATTTAATTATCTCCTTTGGATCAAATTTTTCTGATAATATATCAGATAGTTCTGATTCTAATATAAGCTTTGAAGTTAATTCTTCATGGGATCTTTCGAGTACCGATTCTGAAACGTGTGAAAATGGTCCGTGTCCTGCATCGTGGAGTATTGCACTTACACGTAACATTTCTTTCTCTTCGTTAGATAGTTCAAGGCTGTTTGCAAGTCGGGATGCTAGGTACATTGAGCCTATTGAATGTTCAAATCGTGTATGATTTGCTCCAGGATAAACTAAATATGTAAAACCCAACTGTTTAATACGTCTTAATCTTTGAATTTGTGGGGTGTCAATTAATTTAACCTCAAATTCATTTATTTGAAGGTTTCCATGAAGGCTGTCCCTTATAAATTTCATTTAACCACCTGACATTATGATATTGGTACCATTGTCTGTGTGTTCCTCTTTTTTAAAGTCCAATTCATATTTTACACGTTCAATAACGTCATTCAATGCTGCTTTGGTTTCATGTCTGTGGGCTCCAGCAACAACGGTAAGAAAGAGTGGGTCTCCAGGTTTGAATTTACCTATGTAGTGGACTACAGCTATCTCAATTACACCGTGTTTATTTTGAATGTCCTTCACAATATCTTCAAGTTCTTTTCCTGTTTCTTTGAGGTCTGGTGTTGTCAAATCCATTGTAGTAGTATTTTTATTGGATTCTTTTCCACGTACTATTCCTTCAAATGAAAATATAGCACCACATTCTATGATTCTGGGATTTGTTTTCACTGAATTCATTAAATCAGAGATTGATATTGTCTCTGTAGTTTTTTCTATTATTCTAACAGTCATTTTACCACATTTTTTTTTATGAGATTAATGTTTATTAATGTTCTATGGATTTTTTAACTATTTAATTTCATTTAATTCCTTAATTGTTAACTGTTTAAGTCTTGAAACTCCATCTATTTCCTGAATAACTTCAAAAACTGAATTTGGAACCAATGATTCCCAGTCTTTTCCCTCGAGCATTCTCTTTCTGACTTCGGTGCCAGAATACAGTTTTCTGTTGTAGAGTGGGGGAATTGTAACTTGATATCCTCCTTCTTTGAATAACTGTTGAACAAGGGAGTTTCCGGAGTATACACATTTAAATGGTGGTGTTAACATTTTAACATGTGCAACCCAGATTGAGTTGCAAGCAACATCTTGTATGGGTATGATATAATATTTTGAGGCGGGAATTCCCTTCTCGGTTAAGGCTTTTGTTAGCATTAATACTCTTTCACCGGCTGTGAATGGATCTTTTAGTGTATGGCTTAATTGTGCACTTCCTATTCCAATAATAACTTCATCCACATCTTCTAGGATTCTTTTTATTACTTCTAAATGTCCTTCATGGACTGGTTGCATTCTTCCAACGAGTAGACCCCTCATAAGCATCACCATTTTATTATTATAAATCTTAAACCATTCAATAAACCAATTATAATCCTGTTAATATGATTATCTGTTCCTATTAAAATTAATACTTTTGATTATTAAATTTTTATATTAATGAAAATTAAATAGGTTTAGATTAACATTCTCTATTTTTGATAGTAAATGAACAATAGTTATCGCCCAAAGCATAACATTTAGTTTCATTTACAACTAGTTCCTCTTGGAAATGTGCTGAAAAGACTGCTTTAAGAATGCCTGAATCAAATGCACATGCAGGTCTTCCTATTGGTGGCAGGCTTTTACATTCAAAACAATCAGAAACATTTATGATCAATGGTTCTAAACTTTCAATTTCTACTTGTCCCAGATTATGGGTTTTCCAGAATATTGCAATGTTTTCTGCAAGTTTATTTATATCTGGATCCTTAACTTTATTGTAAAGTGTTTCTCCGACCTTTATACCGGCTTCGTATAGTATTGGATCAATGTCTATTCCCTGTCTTATGAGTGAAACACGTATGGTAAGAAATATTAGTCTGAAAAATTCGTATGGATCTCCTGAACTGTCAATGTAGCTAGTTACATAATCTTCTATTTTTTCAGTTACAACCTTTTTACCAGATAATTTGCCTAGATATTCGGATTGAATAAAAAATATTTTTTTACGAGCATCTAGAGGATCAACTTTTGAACCGATAATACCTTCGTTTGCCATTCTTTTAAGGTGTACCGATACTGTTGATTTAGCTTTTCCAGACATTTCAACAAGTTGATCAAAATTTAATTCTCCCTGTCTTAGCATTGATAATATTTTTACCCTTACAGGGCTGTTAATAGCATAAATACCCTCAGGTGTGGAGAACAGTTCTATTTGCATATCATTAAAGGGTTCTCTTTTACTCATTTTAATCACTTGCTTTTCTTCTAATTTAGTTTGTTCCTATTCTGAAATTATTATGATAACCGTAACTTATATATACTTTCGTTCGGTTATAAAGGAACATTCGTTTTTAGACGAACCTTAAAAATAACTAATTATTGAGTCCACCTTTAATGATAATTATAAATTGAATTGTTAATAAAATGGAAAGAGTTGGGTGATTATTTTGAGTGAGAAATATGAATTACACAAAGATTTGAAAAATGATCGGCAGGTTAATTTTGGAAATTTCTCTCCTCTGCGTATAAAATTGATAAATGGATTTTTAGCCTTTTCATGTGCTTTTTTTAGCCCAGGGAAGGATATTAAGAAGGATAAAAAGAAATTTGTTAGTTATGACGGTAAAAAAATTACTGCTACCATTTATGAGCCAAAAAATATCGGGCAAAACGCCCCTTGTCTTATTTATTACCATGGTGGAGGCTTCTTTTTGCATGAAGCAAACTCTCACCATAGAACTGTCTGCTCTTATGCAAAAAATGCAAATTGTAAAATTATTTTTGTACATTATCGTACCGCACCGGAACATCCATTTCCCACGCCTGCAGAAGATGCCTATAGTGCTTTACTCTGGGTTCATGAACATGCAGATGAGTTGGGGATTGATATAGATAAAATCGCTGTCGGGGGTGACAGTTCAGGTGGTGCCTTAGCAGCTGCAGTTACCCTGATGGCAAGAGACCGAAAGGGTCCGGCAATTTGTTTTCAAATGCTCATTTATCCTGTAACTGATTACACACAAACCAGTAACTCAATAAAAGAATTTTTCGATGCCCCTGGTTGGAGTGCTGAAAATACAAAACAAATGTGGGAATTATACCTTAAAGACGGTGATAAAGGTATGTTATCATATGCTTCACCAATGAGTGCGGCATCATTTTCAAATCTTCCACCTGCATTTATCGAAATAGAAGAATTTGATTGTTTACGAGATGAAGGCAACAATTATGCCAATAAACTTCAAGAAAACAATGTTGATGTGACCTTAAAACAACTAAAAGGGACCGTTCATGGATTTGATATGAATGGGGATATAAATATAACCAAACAAGCACGGGTTGAACGTGCAAATATACTAAAAATACATTTCAAATAATAAATAAAGAACAAATAATTATTTTTATATCCTACATGTTAATAAGATTTCGGCCTCTTAAATTTACTATTCTTATGAAAAAATATGTATTTTGGTTTTTAATTTATTAAAGTTGATGTGATGACTTAGAATACTCATTGTTCATTATATGGACCAACTAGGATAATTACAAATATTGATTCAATCTGTATCTGTAATTTGCTTATTTAATGTTTGCTTATTTTTTTAACTAGTAACTTTGAAGTTCTTATTAATTATTTTAATCTGATTGCTCTGTTTAATATGCAAATTTAATTTGTGATCGTAAAATATAAATACTCTTGTTCGTATATAAAAGAACATTCGTCTATGGACGAACATTAAGATTTCGTTATTAACGAACATTTAAGATTTTGGAGGAGAAATTTATGCCAGAAAAAGTAGACATGTTTTGTTATCAATGTTCTCAAACAGCATTTGAAACCGGATGCACTGTTAAAGGAGTTTGCGGTAAAGAAGCTACAGTTGCAAGACTTCAAGATAATTTATTGTTCTCAATGAAGGGAATATCAGCCTATGTATACCATGCACGGGAATTAGGATACACAGATCCTGAAGTGGATGCATTTTTAGAAAGAGGACTCTATTCCACTCTTACCAATGTGAACTTCGATGCAGGAGAATTTGTTAAGCTCGCAACAGAATCTGGAATGATGAATATCAAGGCTATGCAGTTGCTGAAAAAAGCCCATATTGAAACCTATGGAGAACCTACACCCACAGAAGTTAAAGTAGGTTCAATAAAAGGTAAGGGTATTATTGCGACAGGGCACAGTATGAAAGCACTCGAAGGATTATTAAAACAGACAGAAGGAACTGGAATTAATGTATACACTCATTCAGAACTTTTACCTGCTCATGGATATCCTGAACTTAGAAAATATAAACATCTAGTAGGACAGATAGGCGGACCATGGTTTGATCAGAAGAAAACCTTCTCAAAGTATCCTGCAGCAATTGTTGGTACATCAAACTGTGTACTCATACCTAATGATGATTATAAAGAAAGGATGTTTACAGTAGGAGTTGCTCAGCTACCTGGAGTTAAACATATAGATGATTATGATTTCTCACCTGTGGTTGAAACAGTAAAATCACTACCAGATCTTGAAGAAGAACCAAGGGAAACTGTACTAACAACAGGATTTGGAGCATCAACAATACTTTCACTGGCAGATAAAATTAAAGAACTAGTAGAAGCAGGGAAAATTAAACACTTCTTTGTTGTGGGTGGTTGTGATTCTCCAAAACCACAGGCAACATACTACACAGAATTTGTTAAAAACCTACCAGAAGACACCATAGTACTAACATTAGCATGTGGAAAGTACAGGTTCAACGACATGGATCTTGGAGACATTGAGGGAGTACCAAGATTAATAGATCTTGGACAGTGTAACGATGCAATAGTTGGAATAGATGTTGTTGTTGCCTTATCAGATCTATTCGGTATGGAAATAAACGATTTGCCACTCACATTTGTGTTAAGCTGGATGGAACAAAAAGCAGCTGCCATACTCTGGAGTTTACTAGCACTCGATATTAAAAACATGTATCTAGGACCTATTATCCCTGGATGGGTTAATGAGGATATATTAAATGTTTTAGTCGAAAATTATGGTTTAACTCCAATTGGTGACCCTAAAGAAGACATAAAGAAAATGTTAGGTTGATCATATAACCTTCTATTTTTATATTTTAAGGGTTTAAAAATCATATAATTACTCATACTTTTTTTATAAGCATATTCAAGGCTAAAAGTGCAACCCAGAACAATGATAAAAACGCACATGCCCATTCTAAACCCGGAACAGGCGTTGTTGGATTAAAAACTCCAAGTATATTCTTGTTCGACGCAACAACATATTGAAAAGTAATATCAACTAAAACCGCCAATATACCAAAATACGCAACACCCCTAATAAACTTTGGATTTTTAAATAATGCAAGGTTAATTACAATAATTATTAAAAACAAAGAGCTAAAAACTGCTGTAGCAGCTTGAACATGGTGAATAATCTGTGTTTCAGGATATATCCCAACCATAATAAGGGATATAGATGCAAAAATTCCAATAACCATACCTAATGTGAGAAGTAATTTACCCAATTGTTTTTGGGGTTTCCATACGTATAACCCTACAAAGAAGGGTACCAATATTATTCCGGAGATTATACAACCCCAGTTAAAGAAAAAAGCACCAGTTGGATTTAGATTAATATTACCTAAATTACTAAGCCAGTCGTATAATGGATTGTAGTGTGTAGGATACAAAGCAACAGATGTTAAAATGAAAATTGTAAATATTATGAATGCAGTAAGTCCTAAAATTGAAATGATAGAATAATTATGATATTTTAGCTGCATTATACGATTCAACCTATTTTTTTAAATAATATCAAAATATCAATAGAATGATTAGAAATAGTAACATTCTAATAGTTTATTAATATTTCTTTTAAAGTTTAATTACCAGTCTCGTAAGATAAACTCCTAAACTGATTAATGGAAAATAGGGCAGAACTAAAACTAGTAAACCAGAAAAATATAAATTGAAATATAATAAAAAAAACCAATACAGCAAATATAATCCCTCGAAATTAAAACCTTTTCCAGAGATATCGGTAAAATACAATGAGGTTTAATTAAAAATAACGATCATATCTTTGTATTCTTTTCTTCTTCCAATAATTTTGAGATACAATCCGATTTAGCATCAGCATATTCATTAATACTGTTCCATTCAATCTTTGCAAGGGATTTTTTTACATTTTCATATTCTTTTTTTGCTTCACAGTTATTTCTAAGGTAATTACAGAATCTCAGTTGATCTATCCAAAAATCTGAATTAATTTTAACCATATGAATGTGAAAACTGTCTTTATGGTTTCCTTTATCAACATCATGGTCATGGAAACCGATTATCCTAGGCATTTGAACATCTGGATCATCAAGTTTGAAAAAATATCTTCTAAACGGCAGGAAATCTCATATTTTTGTACATAAGTATATCCAAGGGTTAATATCCTATTTATATTGCTATTTAACTCATTATCCTTTTCAACACCAATCATTATATCAATTATAGGTTTTGAACAAATATCCGGAATGGACGTACTACCTATATGTTCTATTTTGATTCCATTAAAATCAAGAACATTCAATAGCTTTTCCTTTTCAATTTCAAATAATAATTGCCATTTCGGATTATAGATTTCCAATATAACTTTCATAAAATGATCCCATCCCATGATTAATTAATATATTATCCATTATGATAATTGAATATTGTATATGCTGAATGAGAGGAATAATCCTGTAATAAAATTTTTTTTATATTTCTCATACTATTCTATATATGTTTTAATAAATTGTACTCCACTTTTTAATAGCCCCTATAGAAATTAATTGCCAGTCATGGGTTTTTAAGTTTGAATTTGGTTAGTTTTCGAGTTTTTTTCTTTTTTTATTAAAGTTTAACCCTCGTTTTAGAGATAACTTATTTATTGATCCAAATACAAAAGTGGGTTTATATAAACCTTACAAAAAAGGATAATAAAATAAATCTCGATTAAGTTTTAATATAATGGTGATAACCGATGATTAGTGTTAAAAATGTTTCTAAGACTTTTAAAATGAAAGATGGCGGAGAAATCAAGGCATTAGATGATATATCCCTTGAAGCAAGCAAAGGAGAGATACTGGGTATAATTGGAGTCAGCGGATCTGGTAAAAGTACTCTTTTAAGAATATTACGGGGTGTTGAATCATTTGATTCTGGAGAAATTATTGTTGATGATGTAGATGTTAAATTTGATTCAAATCCATACTACTTCAGAAAACTGCGAGAAGCAACAGCAATACACCTGCAGAGATCATTTGGACTCTGGACAGAGACAGCATTACAAAATGTTATAAGAAAATTAAACGGTGCTAAATATGGTGATGAAGGATTAACAGATTTTAATTCTGCATATGGTGAGTTTGGAGAAGAAGCCAGGGAAATATTAAAGGTAGTAGGACTCGAAGAAAAAGCAGACCATTTTGCTCCAGTTTTAAGCGGTGGAGAAAAACAGAGACTAATAATGGCAAGACAACTCGCTAAAAAGCCTAAAGTATTACTTTTAGACGAACCAGCAACTATGTCCTGTCCAAAAACTAAACAAGATATTCTAAATGCCATAAAAAATATTAACAAGAAACTCGGTGTCACAGTTATTGTGGTATCCCACCTGCCTGAAGTACACCTTTACCTTTCAGACAGACTTGTACTTATGGAAAATGGTAAGGTAGTAGATGAAGGTACACCAAAAACTATTATTCCTAAATTTATAACTGACATGGATGCACCTGAACCCCCAAGAGCACCTGATGAACTAGGGGAATCTGTTATAAAAGTAACAAATGTTAATAAAAAATTTGTACTCCTTAAAGGTGGAAATGTCCTGGATATTGAAAATATAAACTTTGATGTTAAAGAAGGTGAAATAATCTCCTTAATTGGCCAAAGTGGTGCTGGTAAAACTGTTTTACTACGTATGATGGCAGGATTAGAAAGACCAAATTCTGGTGATGTTCTATTCAAACTAAACGACGACTGGGTCGATATGCAAGAGCCAGGTATAGTTAGAATGAAGGTAAGACGTAAATTAGGATTCATGCATCAGGAATTTTCACTTGTACACCATGCAACCATAAAGGATCAAATTGCAGGTAGGCTGGGTGTGAAGGGAGAAAATGTAATCGCAAATGCTAAGAAGGTAGCAAAAGAATTAGATATTAGTGATCAAGTATTAGATCTATTATACCAGCTAACAGACCTGCCAGAAACCGAAGCTAAAGTAAAGCTTGAGAAGGTGGGTTTAACTGCAGATATACTGGGAGAATTATTCCCAAGCTTCCCGGAAACAGAGATTAATAAATATGCAGAACCTGTTTTTAAAGCATTAGACCTTCCATTAGAAATATTAGAAAGACGTTCCTATGAATTGTCAGGAGGACAAAAGGTAAGGGCTACACTGGCACTTATTTTAACATCACAACCAGAAGTTTTAATATTAGATGAACCCTTTGGAGATCTTGATCCAATCACACTGAGAATTGTTTCAAATTCTTTAAAACGCATTAACAAAGAATTTAATACCACAATTCTAATGGTAAGCCATCATGTCGACTTTATTGAAGAAGTTTCTACAAGGGCAATATTGATGGAAGAGGGAGAACTTGTAATGGATGGAAATCCACATAAACTATCGGAAGAATTCATTAAAAGATGCAAAGCAGATTATCTTTTAGGATTTGAAGAGTTAAGACAACAACTTGCAGGGGACTGATCTAATTAATAAATTAGGGTATTGATGGTGGCATACGCCTCGAACATCCCCTAATGGGTAAAGTACAGGAAAAATAGGTTTATTAAAGACTTTTATTGGAATTGTACTCTTATCCCATAAATCTTTTTATTAAAATATTATAAAATTCTTCAAATTCTTGTTTAAATTTATTAGATAAAAGCAATGCATTATTCTCATATTTATGTTTAATTGTAACTAATAT
Organism: Methanobacterium sp.; assembly: GCA_003164415.1. GTDB lineage: Archaea > Methanobacteriota > Methanobacteria > Methanobacteriales > Methanobacteriaceae > Methanobacterium_B. Next base: position 18,785 of record PLTK01000038.1, read on the forward strand.
TCCGAAGCTTTTTTATTATTAAATGGATGAATAATTTTTAAAATCTCATCACGTTCACTAAAATATTTGTTAACTCCTTTCTACAGATAATCATATAACCCTTCATTTAATTCATGGACTATAAAATATAAATTTGAATAATGATTGCCTAAAATTTTAAATCCTATACCTGTATGACCATCATCAAGTTCCAACATATTTGTGATAACCAATCATTAGTAAAAAGACTGTAAATTTAGTGTATTATAGTCAACTTATGATATTACAGACTTTTCCAAATTAAATAAATATCTTCACAAATTCACCCTTATCTGATAGAATGATTACATTTCACCCGATTATTTCTGCATATGCTAAATATTTAATTAAACTTAAATTTTAAAGTTTTATTATTTAAAATTTCAAGTACTTTAGTAACCCCTAACCGCATTATACCTCTGATGCATTATGATCTCATAAAGTTAAATAAATGCAATTAAACTTAATTTAAATTAAAAAACAGTACAACATAATTATTTAAAAACAGAAAAAGCTTAAAAATCGGAAAATAATAATTTTACAAATCCATTTCTATTAAAGATATAATAAGAAACGATATAAAATCAAATATTTAAAAAATATTCCTTAATTAGAATTTTATTTTATTCACGGATTCTATTAGTCCTCAATTTTTTCTGTTTATTCATGATACGTTTAAAAATTCCATTACCCCTTATACGTTTTAGTTTTAGCTTATGAGCTCTTATCTTAATGGCAGTTTCAGTTCTTCCAAGAAACTTTACCATCTTCTCCATATCTTCTCGGGAATAATTTTTGATAAGATACTGAATTTCATCCTTTGTCCATCGTTTCCAATGCTTTACCAATTTTGCTCACCAAATTTCTAAAAATTTAATATCCCATATTATAATTTAATTATATTTAAACAATCGCAATCTAATTTAATATTTAAACTTTATTGGTCATTTTTTGTTATATAGTATTACAAAACAGTGTTTGAAGACAAACAATCATTTCTTAAAGATTAACCAGTTTTCATTTAAATATATTTCAAGAATATATCTACTTATATCATAAAAATCCGTTTAATTGTTTACAATTTATAATTTAGTTACATAAATATCATTAAAAACATTTAAAGCAATTTTTTTAAAATATGTTTACTAATATTAGAATAGATAAATTATTTGAACATTATCAAAATTATTTTATGCAATGAATACTCATAGAAAAGTGTTTGAGTCACTAAAAATCAAAAAAAGATATAATCCACAAAATATACATTATCGAGAGTTGAATGATGTATAAATTTTTGTATATAAATCACACGAGGTTGATTAAGAGACCAATCATGGATACTCAGATTAAAAAAACCCCATATACAGTTCATTAATATTAGGGGTCGATTTATAGTTTGATGGGTTAATTAACCCTATTTATGGATTTATTTAATTAGGATAAATATTAATCCTAAAAAAATTATATATTATTTATGTTTAACATGGAGGGATGAATTTTGTTCGAGAGGATAATGATTCCAACTGATGGTTCAAAATTTGCACTAAGATCAAAGGATGTTGCACTTGAAATAGCAAAGAAATTTAATTCAACAGTAGTAGCTGTTCATATAATAGACGATAAACTTATTTACCCCTTTGAAGTCCTTGAAGAAGAAGGAAAATCTATTTTGGATAACGTTAGAAATGATTCTGAAAAACTGGATTTGGCTGTTGAAGAGGTTTTAATTGTAGGAAGTCCCATCCATGACATGGAAAAGATTGTTAAAAAGACCAACTCTGATCTTGTTGTTATTGGAACTCATGGAAAAACAGGTCTAGAGAAACTTATAATGGGAAGTGTAGCTGAAAGCGCACTGAAAACTGTTAAAATACCGGTATTACTGGTAAAATAAGATTAAAAATCGAATATTATATAGTAATATTTAATTCCTTGTTTACAAGATTAAGAAATTTGCTATTTATTAAAAAAATTAGGAAGTGTAAAAAGATGGAAATAATAACAATGGTTAAGGGAAAAATACCTGAATCATCATTAAATGATTTTAAAGCTGCTTACGCATTGATGAAAGAGGATCCTTTACCCGAAGGATTGATTGCTTCTTATTTACTTAAAGATATGATAGAACCTGATGTGTACACTGTTGAAACTGTATGGGCAGATCCTGAAACATTAAAAAAGTTTATGGACAATGATGAAACAACAGCCGACGTTAAACTTTTTGAAAAATTTGATGTAAACCCAAATGTTGCAATACACGAAGTAAGGGACACTTATCCACAGTTCGAAGAATAAAAACAAATCAATACAAATAAAACAGCTTATTTAAACCCAAATATATGGGAAATTTAATATTTTTTTAATCTATTATGAGACTCTGGAGTTTACATCCTAAATATTTAGATTCAAAGGGACTTGTAGCACTTTGGAGAGAAGCTTTACTTGCAAAAGCAGTTCTTAATGGAGAAACAAAGGGCTATAAAAATCATCCTCAACTTATACGATTTAAAAAAAATAAAAATCACAACTCCATGATAAATACTTACTTACTTCATATCTACAAAGAGTCACTTTCAAGGGGTTATAAATTTAACGGGAATAAAATAGGTTCAGAATTTACATCATCAAAGATCAAAGTGACACAAGGCCAAATTAAATACGAACTCAAACATCTAATATCAAAACTCAAAATAAGAGACCCATCAAGGTACATGGAATTGATAAATATCAAAGAACCAGAGCCAAACCCGATTTTCTTGGTTGTTGAAGGGGGTATAGAATCATGGGAAATTATTTAGAACATTTACAGGAGCTAAAAATCCATTATTAATATTTTTAAAATTTTTAAACCTAAATAATAAAATTCTTATCCTAGTAAAACAAATTTCTATGTACATTCTAGAAAAATATTAGAGGTGACCTTAATGAAGAAATATAAATGCAAGGTTTGTGGTTATATTTATGATCCCGAGGTAGGTGATTCTAGAAGTGGTATAGCTTCTGGAACACAGTTTGAAGATCTGAAAGATAATTGGCGTTGCCCTCAGTGTGGTGCTGGAATAAACAGATTTATTCCTAAATAGGTTGCTAAAAAATTAAAATCACTAAAATTTATATTCATTAAATATCAATACTTAAAGGTTTAAAAAAAAATTTGAGGCGATGTAACATGAAGAAATTTATATGCACAGCTTGTGGATACATATACGACCCTGAAGCAGGAGACCCAGATGCAGGGGTATCTCCAGGAACTGCCTTTGAAGATTTGCCAGATGATTGGGTTTGTCCTTTATGTGGGGTTGGAAAAGAATTATTTGAAGAAACAGATTAAAAAATTGAAAATATTTTCTTATTATTTTTTTAACTCAATTAAAATGTAGATCTTAGGAGGAAGAATAATGGATGAGAAAATGGTTGATGCATTAAATAGTCAGTTGAATGCTGAGTTGTATTCTTCATATTTGTATCTATCAATGGGATCCTATTTTGAATCAGAGGATATGAGTGGTTTTGCTAACTGGATGAGGGTTCAAGCTCAAGAAGAACTCATGCATGCAATGAAAATATACGATTATATTTTACAGCGAGGTGACAGAGCAATACTCATAAGGATAGATTCACCACCTACCGAATGGGAATCTGCAGTATCTGCCTTTGAACATGTTTATTCGCATGAACAAAAAGTTACAGGCCTAATAAATCAACTTGTAAATCTAGCAATTTCACTCGGAGACCATGCAACTAACAACTTTTTGCAGTGGTTCGTTGCTGAACAAGTTGAAGAGGAAGAATCATCGAGTGGTGTGCTTAAAAAGACTAAAATGGCTAAAGGTTCATTAAGTGGAATGTTGATGTTGGATACTGAATTAGCTCAGAGGATTTTCACTCCACCGGCTACAAAGCAGTAAATTTCTAATTTTTCACTAATTAATTAACTTTTTTTTATTTATTTAATTGAAACAGACTATAAATGTCTTTTAACAGATTTTTAACCCTAACTCTCATTTTTCGAAATTTTTAAATAAAAATAACTACATAATTAGGACTGATATTAATTAAAAAAAAGTATGTAGTATAGTTTCCAAAAAGGGGAGGTTACTCTATGAGCGAAAAGGTTTACATGGTTAAAAAGATGAAAAAGGAAGGAAGGGGAATGCCTTTAATAGGGGATGAATTCCCAAAGATTAAGGTTCAAACCACACAAGGAATGATGAAACTTCCAAAAGCTTTTAAAGGTAAATGGTTTGTTCTTTTCAGCCATCCAGCTGACTTTACACCAGTGTGTACAACAGAATTTGTTGCTTTTCAAAACAGATACCAGAGATTTAAGGATCTAAACTGTGAATTAATAGGTTTAAGTGTAGACCAAGTTTTCTCACACCTTAAATGGATTGAATGGATAAAAGATAATCTATGCGTTGAAATAGAATTCCCGGTAATTGCAGATACCGGCGATGTGGCAAAATGTTTAGGTTTAATTCACCCGGCAAAAGCAACCAATACAGTAAGAGCAGTATTTATAATCGACCCAAAAGGGATTATAAGGGCTATATTATATTATCCACAGGAACTTGGACGTAACATGGAAGAAATCCTGAGAATGATAGAAGGATTCAACCAGATAGAAGAGAAACATGTAGCTATACCTGCAAACTGGCCTGAAAACGAACTTATAGGCAAAGGACTTATAATTCCACCTCCGGCTGATATAGAAAGTGCAAAGAAACGTCAAGAAAAATATAAATGCTTTGACTGGTGGCTTTGCTACAGAAACTATTATAAATGGTAATTTATAGGATTTAAACGGAATAATAATATAAATTTAATTTTTTTTTTAAATTCATATTATATTAAATTGCATATATTTTCCACTAAATTTAACAGTATTACAAAAAAGAGAAAGGGTAGGAAAATAGATCGTTTATGTCCACAAAAGGTAATGAAATTCAATTGTGTTCCCACATGTGGCTCAGGGTCACTCTTTTAGAAAAACAATATTTAAATGATTAATGGTTAATATTTCATATGCTAAATAAATCATAAAATGAGGCTTAGAACTTTAATCTGATATAAAAACCTTCTAAAGTCCCATAAATGAACTAACACACTTATACTCAACGATAAAGATACAGGGATAGATGATAACATTTATTCCAATGTTTACTCTTCTATTAACTTACAGATCTATATACAACTTGATTATGTAATTCAAAATTGTAAAAAATATGCTTTTGGTCACATTTGTAAAGTTCGTATAGATCAAAGATCTCATAAGTGCAATCTTATATAAATGAATTCATTATTCATTGTTACATGTATTAATTCATACATCGGATAGTTATGATATCATTTATGGTAGCGCTCTTAGTTAATATAGTCTTACAGTACCATATATGAACCTGTGTTAAATCAAATGAAAAAAAACAAAAGGTTATTTATCAAATTTTTCTTCTTTAAAACTAATTTTGAATGATGTTCCTGATATATTATTGAATTCTATTTCTCCATCGATCTGTTCGGTTAAACTTGTTACTAGTCTTAATCCTAATGATTCGGTGTTTTCATAGTCTATATCATTTGGAAATCCAATTCCATTGTCTTTAACTTCTAAGAAATACTTTTTATCGTGCATATGGAATTTTATGTTGATTTCTCCACTATCACCTTGTGAAAAAGCATGTTTTAAACTGTTAGTTATTAATTCATTTAAAATTAATCCAAGAGGTATAGATGTATTGATATCTAACCTGATATCATCCACATCAATGTTTAACTTTATAAGATTCGTATCCATTACATATGTATGATAAAGGTCATTTGCTAATGTGCGTATGTAATCTCCAAAGTCTATTCTTTTAAGATCTGTTGATTGGTATAATCGTTCATGTATAAGGGCCATAGATCTTGCTCGGTTTTGGCTTTCCTTGAAAATATTTTTAGATTCTTCATCTTTAATATAGTCTGATTGTAAGTTTAACAAGCTGGATATGATCATTAAATTATTTTTTACTCGATGATGTATCTCTTTAAGAAGAATTTCTTTTTCAAGTAATGATTTTTCAAGCATTTTTTCAGTTTTTTTACGCTCAGTAACATCACGAATAATTGATGTAGTAAACTTATTGTCTTTGGGACCCCAAGTGGCAATAGATATTTCAAAGGGAAATTCAGTACTATCCTTTCTCAATCCTAAAGATTCAAAAGTCTTTCCATCTAGTTCATGATTCCCTGTAGACTTAAATCTATCCAATTTATCTATAAATTTTTGTTTATATCGATTTGGCATTAACATGGTAACGTGTTTGCCTTTTATTTCATCAATACTATAACCAAACATATTTTCTAGACTTGGATTAAACAAGATAATTTTACCATTGTTATCTGTTGTGATAATTCCATCTACAGCCGAATCAGCCACTGAACGAAACTTTTCCTGACTTTCACGAAGTTTAATATCTTTTTGAAGCATTTCTTCACTTAAAATAGCAACCACAACTCCAACTGCTATGAAAATAAAAGCCCTAAAAAGATCATCAGAAAAAGGATAATTCAAATTAGGAGCTAAATAATAGCTTGCAATCAACAAAATTGATAAAAATATTGGAATTATTAAACCTTTACGTCTCCACCAGATTGCTGCTAAAATTATAGGAAAGTAAAAAAGATGTGTGAAAATTGTACCTGAACCTAGAACAAAATGGAAATAATAAGTTAAAGTAACAGCAATGGCTAATAAGATCAATATTGTAGCAATCTTATATGATTCCTTTTCTAAAATTAATTTGTTCCCCATATTATCGTCCAAAGTTAAAGAAAATATTATAATAATTCTTATAAATTAACTTAGTTTAATATTTAATNNTTAAAATTGATTTTTTAATACAACGAAATAATTAAATAGATTTTATAGTTTCGTCTATCCCTAAAATCAGTAATACTATTCCAATTCCGATTAATGAATAATCTAATATACTAAACTTTATATTTAAAAGTATTAATCCCACTAAAACAAACATGAGACCTATAATGTAAAATTTCATAGAATTTTCAGTATATTTTCCAGATTTCATATAACCATCCAGATATTTACTTCTAATTTCTCATAGATTATTTATAATTTTATGTATGGTAATATTTTAATTGCACGGTCTGTGCATGTGAAACATGGGTCACATTGTACTATTGCCAGTTGTGCATCAGTTATGTGATGGCCTACACAAGCGTATTGCATTGCTCCGATGTTGGTTATTGAGGGTGTTCTTACAATTGAATGTCTAACCCTTCCGTCTTCTATTGCATATGAATGGTATAATGTACCTCGTGGTGCTTCGATGTAACTTTTGTTTATTGGTACATCATACATTTCCCAGCTTCGGTTGGTTATTTTACCCTCTGATATTTGTGCAATTGCTTGTCGGATTATCTTTGTTGCTTCTAAAATTTCAAATACACGTACAAGGAGGTTGGATTTAACATCACCATCATCTTGTGTAATTATATCAAATTCAAATGGATCATATTCTTTCATATCTTTTCTAAGATCTTTTGCAACTCCAGTAGCACGTAGGGTGGGTCCACTAGTACCAAGTTTTATAGCATCTTCCTGGGGCAATGTTCCTACACCTGTTATCCTAGACATTATCATAATATCCGAAACAAAACGGTCAGCAAATTCAGTTATTTTTGTTTCTACTGTGTCCATCCCTTCTTTGATTTTTTGGATTCTTATTGTATCTAGGTCACATCTAGGTCTTATACCTCCAATGATACTTACACCGTATTGAACTCGGTTTCCACCGATCATTCTTAGTAATTCCATCACTGTTTCTCTGATATAGAATAGTCTCATAGCAAATGTTTCATGTCCTAAAACTTCACATCCATGGGCTAAATATAGCATGTGACTGTGTAATCTTTCTAATTCTGCCATAATTATTCTGATATATCTAGCCCTTTCTGGGACATCTATCTCTAAGGCTTTTTCTGCTACTAATACGGAGTTCCAGATATGGACATTAGAGCAGATACCGCATATTTTCTCAGTTAAGCTATTGGCTTTCTCTACAGGAAGACCTTCCATTATTCTTTCAATACCTCTGTGATTAATTCCAATATTTATCTCAGCATCTCTCACTATTTCATCCTCAACAAATAACCTCACCCTATAGGGTTCGATTGCAGCAGAGTGAACGGGACCCATTGTTATTTCAGTTTCAATAACATTTTTGGGTATTTTACCCTTTTCTTCCATTTATTAACACCTTCTAAATTCTTTTTTTACTCATTTTTTTGAAATATAGTTAAAATATTTACATTTTTTTTGAGGGATCTAAGAATATCACTGCTATTACAAGACCTACAGCTATAATTGCAAAAATAATCTTTAACAATTCACTTGTTAACATTTTATAACTCACCAATTTTACTAATAATAAATTATAATATTTTATAACTCAAAATATCTGTTCTGCTGTAGATTTTATAAGTTATTTTTTTAGCATTTTCTTTTTTTCATTGAGGGTTAGATCTTCTACTATTGCCTGAGGAAGTCCTGTTTTGAGGATCTTACCTCCACGCATAATTGATGCTCTATCACAGACATCTAAAACAAAATCCATATCATGACTAATTATAAGGAATGTCTGATTCATTTCGTCTCTAGCAGTTCTGATGGAATCAGTAACCTGAATCCTTGTTATGGGATCCATAGTGCCTGTAGGCTCATCTAGAATCACAATATTTGGTTCTTTAATTAAAACTTGGGCCAAGGCAACTCTATGCCGTTCACCACCACTCAATTCATCAGGATATTTTGTTAGAATTTTTACTGCATACTCTTCATCAAATCCTACGGCATGTAGAACGTATAATGCTTTCATTTTGGCAAATTCCGCTGGCAATTCTAGGCTGATGGCATCGGTTAGATTACCTAAAACATTTTGATGTGGATATAAACTATATTCTTGGTGTAAAATTCCAAGATAAGGTTTTACACGACCTCTACCTGAGATACCCTTCTCAGTCATGTCTACCCATTTCTCTCCCAGCTTAACCATTATTTGACCACTACTGGGATCAGTGAGACCAAATAAAATCCTAGATAAAGTTGTTTTACCTGCACCAGACAAACCCACAATCCCATATATTTCTCCTTCATTCACTGAGAGATTTATGCCATCAACAGCTTTCACTACACCTCTTTCAATTGAGTAGTAATGTTTCTTGACCCTATCCATCTTGATAATGGGGCCTCCAGTTTTAAATTCCACTTTCTTTTCTGGGAGAGGTACATGACTCATAAAACTTTGCACTACAGTTTCAGGGTCTCCTTCTTCTATTATCTCGCCTTTATCTAACCAGATAGCATAATCTGAAAGATGGCGCATAACTTCGGGCCAATGAGAAGTAACTACCATGGTAGTTCCTTTACTTTTTACCCCATCAATAATGGCTTGGTGAATTAATTCGGCAGTTTTAGGATCTAAAGTTCCTGTAGGTTCATCAGCAAGGAATATCATAGGTTCCTTAGCCAATTGTCTAGCTAAAACTACCCTCTGTTTTTCTCCCCCACTAAGGTCACGGGCTATATGTGTAATTCGGTGGGCCATTTGTGCCATTTCTAACATTTCTATTGCAAGATATATGCTTTCTTCATCTTCATGACCAGTAATGGATTTTATAACGTTGTCTATTACTGTATCGTCTTCGTAGAGTGCAAAAGTTCTCTGCAACATTATTGATATTCTACGTTTTATAGCAGCAAAGATTCTTCTGTCAGAGTTCCAGAAATCTACGCATTTAGCTTCAAAAAGTCCTCCACATTCACAATTTTTACCATCCATTGATGGAGGTTCAACTCGAAGGCATGCGGGGCATATGGCAAGATTATATATTACTTGGCCTTGATCTGGCTTGTACTCCTTCATACCTCTAAGCATGTTTATAAGGGCAGATTTTCCTGATCCACTCCTTCCAAGTATTCCTAAAACAGTTCCTTCGTTGACGGTAATGTCAAGGTTTTTGAGTATATTAACTCCATTAAAAGTTTTAGTGACGTTTTTTATTTCTATAAAAGACATATGAACACACCAATTTTAGTTATCATAATAATTTTTAGTAATTTTACGATATTAGATAGTTAAGTTTATGATTCAGATCCACAAAGAGGAGTTTCACATATAGGACATTTTGTATTTCTACATGGTACAGCTCTGGTTTTTGGCGATTCATAACCACAATTAGGGCATTTACATACTCTGGGAGGACCTGCACCTAATCCTTGACCACCAAAGGATCTCCTCTCTAATAATGAAGGTTCATCTTTTATAATTATTTCTTCATCTTCTAATTTTACAATAT
>PLTK01000170.1 GCA_003164415.1 Methanobacterium sp.
ACCCACCTATTTTACAACCTCTATTTTACTAAAACATGCGAGCATTATAAAATTTTAAATTATCGATAAGACATGGAATGGCATCAATCAGATTTTCGGATTATATTCCCTATTTTTCTAAGTGGTGAAGTGATTTTCCAAGATAAACTATTTTTATATTGATCTATTTTACCATTCAAAAACTTCTCTTCGACAACTTTTTCATTATGAAGTTCAGACAATTTCATTGATAAATCATCTATTTTATCATTATAACATGTCTCATTATAGATAGACTTTCTTTTAAAATCTAAATGAGATTTTGATAGAAATTCAAATCTTTCTAACAGATTTGAAAATGGGTTTATTTTATCAGGAGTGTAAATAATTTCAAGATTATGACAAAAGGTTAGGTCGATAGGATCTTCTTGAATATTTATTTGTAAATTGTCTTCTTTTAATGCAAATTCTTTAGCAAAATTAATAATATCTTCATTATCAATTTCTTCATCTTTTTTTATTTGATTAAAAATTTTTTTCCAATGAAAATTTTCACCCTCTTTTCTATCAAAGCGATTCATCTCATTAATCCATCCAACAACAATTTTTGAGATTGTCTGCTCTTTAGAACGTATAGGATAATGGGCTATAATTAAATCCGAGTTATAAATCCGTTTTATCGAATTTTTGTACTGTTGATCATATGTTAAATCATGGCTTCCATTAACTAGTTCCACATTATATTTTTCAACCAATTCTCTGGGTAAAATTGCTTTATAAAACGTTTCTACGGCATCGTCTCGTGCATAAATTATTTTAGAAGGGATAAATTTCTCAACATGCTCCTTATTAAAAGTAGGTACAAATGTTTTCCATTTAGCCAAGTTAAAAGTTGGAAATTCAATTCTTTCCAGGATTTTTCTCGGGTTTCCTTTCTTGGAAGATATAAGAAATTCATCAGCATCTAATGGAACAATAATATCGGCTTTAAACTTTTCAACAGCAATTAATAATATTTGATTAATTTTTTTTTGAAAATTAAATTCTTCATCTTCATCTTCAAAGATGTATATTGGGAGTCCTTCATTTTTAAGAAGAGTTAAAATATTTACACTTTTATCTGTACTTTTATTATCTAAAAAAATCATCCCATCAAAAATATTTGTATGATAGCGTACAAAGGACTCAAGGATATCCATTTCATTTTTTACCATACTTATCGAAAATATTTGCTTTGTAATTGACATTGAACGCCTCTCTTAGAGTAATATGGTGATATATAAATTTAATAAAATAAGTACTTTTTAATTTAGTTTAAGCCTTTTTATTAGAATTTTAAACTTATTATTTTGATATGGAATATTCCATATGATCTATAACCATACATAACAAAGCATATTCTAAAACTAATGGATTTAATATATATTTTTACAATATCTTGGCTATAACAAAGGTATTTGATAATTTTATTCATGTAGGGATATATTTTTTAATTTAATTTATAATTGGAATGGTTAAAAATTCAGATAAAAATCTCAAAATAATTGGATAAAATTATCTTAATAAATATGTCAATATATAACCATCATGTTAAATATGTAGCAAGAAGTGCGAACAATGCAAAACCACCTATCAAAGCTAAAGCTGACAGTCTGGCTTCTCCTTCCCTATGGGATTGTGGTATTATTTCTTCTACAGTTACAGTTAATAATATTCCGGCAGTAAAAGATAACAGAGCAAATATTACTATTGGTGGTTGTCCTTTAATTGCAAAATAACCTAGGGTTGCACCTACAAAAACAGATAAACTAGCTGTTAAGTTGATTAAAATTCTATTTTTTAATATAAATCCATTCTTTTTAAAGGATGCAATGTTTACAAATCCCATGGGAATATCAGCTGAAACTTGTCCTAAAGATAGCAATAAACCTAAAGTCAAGGCTATTAAAACTCCTGTTCCAATCATTAAACCGTCTGTAAATGATTCAACTGCAACTGCAAAAAATAAAGCCCATACACTTGCATCTTTGACAAGACTTCGCTTGGGAATTATAAATTGGTCGATTAATACGAAAAATAGACCACCAGCTATAAATGTTAATGTAATTAACAAGGGATTACTAGCAGCAAAAGACCTAGGAATCAATTCAATACTAATCATGGCAAATATGACGCCGGTAGCACCGTGTAAGGCAATACTTAACGTTCTTTGACTAATTTTAAATAATTCTGCTGCAATACCTCCGCCAAACTTTCCTAATGCCGGTATTGATGCAAATAACAACACGATAATAAATTGATTCATATTTTTTGTCACCAGTTCCATTAAAAAATATATATGATAAATTTCGTTTTTTTTTTATACAAATTTTTTGTTGCTAATTTCTAATAAAATATTCTGTTAATATCGGATAAATTCTATATTCTGTTTAAAAACGAATTTTAAGACAAATATTGTCTTAAACCGATTAATTTCTAAGATATGGATTAAAAATGCTAAAAAAATCATTTTAATCCATTAATATTAATTTGAGAGAAATGAATAAATTTATTAATTATGCTGTATTAAGATAATATATGGTGAAATAGGTTGAATTTTACTTATGGGTGGGGGAAATAGATGAATAAAAATTTGTTATTTGTTGATGTTTTATTGGTTATGGGAGTTGTAGCAGTTTCTGGATGCACATCCCAGTACACTGCTAACACAATAACAATACAGAACACTACTTTTAGTCCAACTACACTAAATATTAAAACTGGTACTACTGTTACTTGGATCAATAAAGATAATGAAACACAAAATATTGTAAGCAATTCTGGTATATTTGATAGTGGTAATTTAACAACTAATCAGAGTTATAATTACACATTCAATCAATCTGGTAACTACCCATTCCATAGTATTGTAAATTCTAATTTGACAGGTACTATTGTTGTTTCATCATCCACTAATAATAGTTCCACTAGCAATTCATCTGCAGTTGGTTATTAAAAAGAAATAATTTGGGTTAATTAGAATAAGGACTTAATTTGAAAATTTAAATCCTTAATTTTTTTTATTAATCACTTCTAATAATAGCTCAAAGATGATTAACTTCCCAAATAACATTTAAGTACTTAGAAATATAACTCCTGCTAATCACTCCAAATCAACATTAAAAACTGTAATATTGGTAAAATTTTAAATACAATCAAAAACCTATCTGGAAATACATTAACAATCAAACAAAGAACAAATAGACTAAAAAATTGATACAAACAACTTCATATAACATATGGAGAATAGCAAAATATATATCTAATATGATCTAAATAATAGTGATATAGGGTGCAATAGGGTAGTCATAAAAATTTGGCGATCAATAATATAAAAAAGGTTTATTGTATCGATTTATATCGTAAAAGGAAGAACAAATGGATAATTAGAGATTTGAAATCATCAGTTAAGGGAGATAAGTAAATTCTTAGTTAAAGATAGAGATATACTTATTTATGTTGTGATAAAATGTTGGAAACCGTCTGCAAAGAAATAATAACTAAAAATACCTTTATGATTCATTTTATAGATAAGGATAGTGATGGAATAAATTCGGACATATCAAATGAGATTGTTAGTTATGAAACTAACGATGACAGTGTCATTAAGATGGGTTTAAGGGTTAATGCCATTCCACCATCCATATCAATAGATCTTAAAATTAAGTATCCACCGAATTTTTATAATCCTAACTATTATGAATTATTAGATGCTAATGAAAAACAGTTTCAAGATTTCTATAATAAAATAATGAACTATAATTCCATGGAATATGAAATAATGGATTCTGAAGAATCCTATTCAAAAAAATTTCTAGTTAAATAAAAATCTAAACATCTATATCCTTCTCTTATTTCCTATTTTAACATAACAATAATATTCGGATATATCGTTTTGTCCTAGATTATTTTCCATCCAAACTTTATATTGTTTACATTTACACTCTTTTTCAAAATTGAGATCGTAACATTCTGCTTTCCTGTAGAACAATATAGCCATGGAAATTCTTTAGGTTTAAATACGGATAAGACTTTTAACCCATTTGTCTCAATTTTTTGGATTATTTCTGTTCTATCCCTATCACATTTACTCTGTGTTTGTATTTCACATTTACAACAAACACAATTCAACATATTCTCTAAGTTATATTCAAC
>PLTK01000025.1 GCA_003164415.1 Methanobacterium sp.
GCAAAACAGGAACAAGGGAAGAAAGAGAACTTGTAAAAATGCTCTGGGATGCTGATTGTGCGGCTATGAGAGCACCTGCTTCTGGAGGCGCTACAAAAAAACCATTACCAGATGTAATTGCCGGAAATGGAAGTATATATCTCGCAATTGAAGTTAAATCAACTTCCCTCGAAAGAATATATATAAACGCTGAGAAGATCGATGGACTCAAAGAATTTGCAGATTTATTCGGTGCAAAGCCGTATGTGGGTATTAAATTTCTAAGGAAAAAATGGCGTTTCATCTGTCCGGAAGATCTTTACAAGACAAAAAATAATAACTATCGTCTGAATATGGATTTAGCATTCGATAAGGGTCTTGAATTTGATGAAATCCTTGGGAAAGATAAACAAGTTAAATTTAGTTGATCTATATGATTGAATTAGCAATATGATTTTAATCTTTTCAATGACATAGGATTACAAAATTTTAAATATTTATTTTAGCTCATAAGTGTTTATTTTCGTAACTTTTGGTTCTAATATTTAATTAATATAAGAAATTATTAATAAATTATTAATAGATTCACAAAACATATTAACATGAATGAATAATTTAATAATCAATTTAGATAGGAGGTGTTTTTCATGGATAATAAAATAATAGCTTTAATAGTGATTGTAATTGTTTTAGTAATTGGTGGGGTTGTTGCATATACATTCATGGCTTCTCCAGTGAAATCTAGTAATAATACAACTGTAATTAATAGTAGTAGCAATGCTACAGCAACAACATCCAATAAAACAGCCAGTATCAAGATAGTTGCAAGTCAAACAGGACCTGCAAGTGCTGTTCAAGGAGACAACGTAACAATTAAGTATAGTGTTTCAAACAAAGGTGGTCAAACTGTTTATAATGTTAAAGCAATAAGTCAAGATTTTGAAACTACAATTGGGACATTAAAACCTGGAGAAACTAAAAATTATGAATACACTCTGCATATCCCAACAGATCAAGAGGTTCAGGAAGATTTCGGTCCAAATGCTACCGTGTCCAACCCGTTCTTTATAGGTGGTTTTGGTGTGAGCTACACCGACTCTAGTGGATCAACACATACATTAAATGCAAATTCCATTGAAATAAAACTCTAAGAAATAGAGATTTATTTCTTTAATTTTTTATTGTATAATTATAAGTTTCAAATATTTTCTTCAATCTTCTTTTCGGGTATATTGTTTTGATTTTCTTTTTTATAAGCAACAACCGCTGCATAGGTAACTCCCAAAACAAGTGGCCCAATTATAAACCCAACCAAACCGAGAACAAGGGGTCCACACAAGAACCCCAGAAGGAATATTAAAGGGTGGATATCTGCATACTTCCCTGCTATTTTTGGCCTAATATACACATCCAACAAGCTTAGTAAAACACCCAGGAACATGACTTCTCCAGCACGTAGGTAATTTCCAACGATCAGGTCGTAGATTGCAAGACCAACAATAGTTGGCCAGTGCCCAACAATTGGCATTAATTGAAAGAAACCCGTTAAAGTTCCAAGAAATAATGCGTAGGGATATCCTAATAATGCAAATCCAATACCGGCCACTATCCCCGTAATAGTAGCTGTTACAAAGTGCCCATAGAAAATGCTCTTCAAAACTCTGTCAGTTTCATCTATTAATGTTGTGAAGTATTGTTTACGGCTGTCAGGTACTATGTAATCTATATATTCCCATATTCTGTCCCCATCCCGGGCAAAGTAAAATGTTGAAGCAAAAAATATGAATAACTGGAGTAAAACAGTTGGAACTGACTTTAAAAGCTCTAAAAGATATTCTGTAATGCTAGTTAAGATATCTGCTACGCCTTGGTTAACAGAAATAAAAGCAGATGATACTATTGGAGATGTAGATTCTGTGGGGAAATAATGTTGAATTGGAGGAAAACTCTGTATAGTGCTGCTGTTGATACCGGTTAAGTTAAGGCTTTTAACTAACTCAATAAATGCGGGTGCTGAAGCAACAATAGTGTTAATAAATAGGATTAAAATTGCAATTAATGGGATAATAACAATTATCATACCTAAAAATATAGTCACAGACTTGAATTTTAGATAGGGTTCCATTCTGCTTGAAATAGGCTTAATAGCATATGCAAATATTGCCCCTAAAATTATCATACTAAGCATTGGAGTTAATACTAATGCGGAAAGAACCACAAGAATTAAAATTACAAAAATTGCAGATGTTACAGTACTTTTAAGATTATCTATCATTTTTTCACTCTTACTAGAAATTCAAAACTCGTTATAAATGTTTTAAATACTGTTTCAATATGATTATGAATATATAATATGATATTTTATTGAACCGTTTTATCTTAATCTATATTTTATGCTTCTGCCCTGATGAATCACGTTTATATTTACCAAATTCTGTGATCATCCTAATTTCATCCTGCCAAAAAACAGGCCCCTCCACACATACTCTCCATCCCTCATCATCAACACAACACTGCCCGCATAAACCCATACCACACTTCATATATCTCTCCAGTGAAAATTGTGAATAAATTTTGTATTTTTCCACCATAGAAAAGAGTTTTTTCATCATTATCTCGGGACCACAACTTACAACCATGTCGTAATCTTCTTCTGAGAGTGCTTTTTCTGCTAGATCAGTACCGTATCCGCAGAAACCATGCGTACCATCATCAGTACAAGTTAAAAGTTTAGCTCCTGATTTTTTAATTCTATCACTGAACAGAAGTTCATCCATTGTACTTGCAGCACTAACAATATGAACTTCAACACCCATTTTTGAGGCTTCCTCTGAATATGCTACTATAGGAGCCATACCAATTCCGCCGCCAACTGCAAGAACTTTTTTGCCGCTTGTATCAAAACCTCTACCATAAGGGCCTCTTAAACCTAATTTATCACCTATTTGAAGCTTGTGAATTTGTTCTGTAAATACGCCCACATTTCTTATTGAAATTCCTATTTCATTTTTTACATTGTCGATGAATGAAATTGACATTGGCTTTTCATCTTTGAAATTCCATACCATCATAAATTGACCCGGTTTTTCACCTTCAATTTTCCAATCAAATATAAATGTTTTAACAGTAGGTGATTCCTCTTCAATTCTTTTAATTTCTACTACTTTAGGAACTTGCATGAATATCAACCTTTTAATAGTAATTCCACTTTATTTTAAATTATTTATGGGCAATTCCTACCATCTCATTAATTGAGTCATAGCCCTTATCATCCATAAATCTTTCAAGTCCAGTTAATATCTTTCCAAATATGTCCATTCCATCATACATTATGGATGTACCTATTTGTATGCAACTAGCACCGGCATATAAAAATTCAATAACATCTTCATAATTTCTGATACCACCCACACCAATAAGTGGAATGTCAATCGAATCATAAACCTCAAAAATGCACCTGATTGCAATGGGTTTTACAGCTGGGCCTGATAACCCTCCAAATTTGTTATTTAATATTGGATTGCCAGTTTCTATATCAATCCTCATTCCCGGTCCTAAAGAATTTATCATTGTTAATGCATCGGCTCCAGCATCAGCAGCGGATCTGGCTATTTCTACTATATCCGTAACATTTGGAGTTAATTTAACAAAAACTGGAATATCTACACTTTTTTTAACAGACTTTACTATTTCCCTTGTCAATTCTGGATCTTGCCCAATGGCCGATCCGCATCCACCCATTGCATGGGGACATGATACATTGAGTTCTAATGCATCAACATAATCTTCTACTCTTGTTGCAATTTCTGAGAATTCTTCAGGGTTAGCCCCGTATAGAGAAGCTATAGCCGGGACAGATTTATTTAATTTTTCAAGTTCGCATTTGAAATTCTCAACACCCGGATTTGAGAGACCAATTGCATTGATCACTCCTCCAGTTACCTCTACTGTTGTTGGGTTTGCATAGCCTTTGTTAGGATTCAATCCAAATGATTTTGTTACTACAGCCCCGGCACCACTTCTACCAGCCCAATTAAGAGATGATGCTGTGCTTCCCAATATTCCCGCAGCTAACATTGTTGGATTTCTCATCTTAATGCCACATAGTTCAATTTCCAGTATAGTCACCCCGTGAACGAAAGTTTAAATCTTGAAAATACACATTAAATTTATGAAGTGTTATATTACATGTTCCTTTGCAGGATTCATATCCCTTGATGAAAATTGTACACTCTTAGATTATGAACTTTTCCCAAGGGACAAACAAAGGGAAAGACTTGCAAAGATAAGTGCAGGGGCCCTAACTAAAGAAGAAGAATCAATACTTAAAAGAATGGTAAAAAAATATGATTCAATAGTAATAGAAACTACAATTCCCCATTCGAGATATAAAAATCTTAAAGATAATATTAAATTTGAATATGAAACTCCTAACATTGCTGGAGAATTTTTAAGGTCAAATATGGAGGATTTACTCAAAAAAATAGGATTTTTAAAATCAGATGATGATTTAAAATCAATCATCCATGATATTTCCATTTCTATGACCAATGACAGATTAAGAGAAGCATCACTAGCCGAAGATATGTTTCTTATACAATCCATCAACTCAATAGAAGAAATTGACGAAGCTAGTAGTAAAATGGTTGAAAGGTTGAGGGAATGGTATGCAATACATTTTCCAGAGTTGGACTCAATAAAAAATCATGAACGATACGTTGAGATGGTGGCTGATTTTGGAGACAGAGATTCAATTATCAATTCAGGATTGTTAGATTCGGATAAGGATTCAAGAATTAAGAATAACCGTAGTGTTGGTGCGCCAATATCCGAAACTGATCTTCAAATGGTTATGGAATTTGCTGCTACAATTAAATCTCTATTAAATACTAAAAAATCTATTAACACCTATGTTGATAGTCGAATGGAAGAAATAGCCCCTAATCTCAAGGATCTGGCTGGTTCATCCCTAGGTGCCAAACTCATAGCCCATGTCGGAAGTATTGAAAGACTTTCAAAAATGCCTTCTGGTACTGTACAGGTGTTGGGAGCCGAAAAAGCACTATTCAGACATCTAAAAACTGGTGAAAGGCCTCCAAAACATGGTCTAATATTCCAACACCCCGAAGTAAGAGGTGCTAAGTGGTGGATTAGAGGAAAAATTGCAAGAACACTTGCATCAAAAATATCATTGGCCGTCCGTAAAGATGTTTACTCTGGTGAATATGATCCTACTATATTAGAAAACTTTGAAAAACGAGTAGAGGAAATTAAAAAGGCCCATCCATTCCCAAAAAGAAGTACTAAACCTAAAAATATGGACGATAAAGAAACTCGAAAGAAAAAGAAGAGAGATAAATACAAGAAAAATATTAAGGATTATATTTGAAGGTTCTCCAATATATTTTTCTTGTCAAAAAATGGCAAATGAGTACGATATGATCGAGAGATGCAGACCATTATATCAACATTCATTCGTTGAAGGTTGAACTGTATCCTCTGAGAAGATTGGATCAAAATTATATGAACAACTAGAATTAATATCAATTATATCCATTGATATTTTAATTATTCTTATAGTTTTTTTCAAGTAGAGTTTAATGATAAAATTCCTATAAAATTTTAGGGTTAATTCAAACCTTAAGAAATTGGAAATAAATCAGTTTAGAAGTGTCTTAGATTAATAACATTGGATTAACCAGACATAGATTGGATTAATATAATCGTGAAATATAAAATTTCTTTTGAGGGGAAATAATAATGGAAAAATTAGAGAATTTAACTGGAGTTTATTTGGTTGAAGACCATATTGCAACTGAAAATTTAAATCCCACCATCAAGGTTTATGGTGAAAAATTAGTTGAATTTGAGGGTAAAGAGTATAGAATCTGGGAACAAAGACGTTCAAAATTAGGAGCAGCTATAATGAACGGAATGAACATGTTTCCATTCGAAGAAAATTCAAAGGTACTCTATCTAGGGGCCTCATCAGGAACTACCCCATCTCACATCTCAGACATATCAACTGATGGTATGATCTGGTGTGTAGAGTTTTCGCCACGTATGATGAGAAGTCTTGTAGAACTTTCTAGATCCAGAAAAAACATGATCCCCATACTTGATGATGCAACTAAACCTCTGAATTACCTGCACATACTTGAAAAGGTGGATATTGTTTATTCTGATGTTGCACAACCAAAACAATCCGAACTTTTCATGGACAACATGCGTCTATACCTTAAACCAGAAGGTATTGGAATTATAATGATAAAAGCAAGAAGCATTGATGTTACGAAAAGTCCTAAAAAAATATTCAAAGAAGAAGAATCAAAACTCAAAACAGGAGGTATAAGAGTCCTTGAAAAAATCAATCTTGAGCCCTATGAAAAGGATCATATGGCCCTGGTCTGTGAACTAGCATTTTAGAGATAAAATAGAATTCAATATTCGGTTTATATTTAAAAAAAAATTTAATTTTCATAAACCTAATATTGCACTAAGTTTTATGTATTCCATGATTTGGAATATTTGATAAAGAAAATAATCATATTTCATTTATATTTTCTACGATCTTTGCAATGATCTTCTGACCAATTTCAGTTTTAGAAGTTAAAGGTACAGTGAAGGTATCACCATCAACTATTATAACTTGATTTTTATCTGAACCAAATCCCGCACCCTCTACAGACACATCATTAGCAACTATAAAATCTGCACCCGAAGTTTTAATTCTCTCGTGTGCCAAGGAAATTAGTTCCTCCTCTGAAACATTATATTCTGCTTTGAAACCAACTAGGAATATTTCTGAATTTATCTGTTTAACAGTATTCAATATTTTAGGTAAAGGTTTCAATTGAAGAGTCAAATCTTCTCCAGAAGAAATCTTATCCGATGTATTGTTTAATGATTTTTTTACTGTAAAATCAGATACTGCTGCAGCTGATATAAATACATCGTATTTTGGAAGTAATATTTTAAGTTCTTCTCCCATTTGTTCTGTAGATTCCACACTAATATTTTCAATAATTTTAGGAATAGTTACATCCATCTTCCCAGTTATCATAGTAACATCTGCACCTTGAATGAATGCTTCTCGAGCTATTTCAAGACCCATTTTTCCCGAACTTCGATTTGTTATACCCCTAACAGCATCAATTTTTTCATAAGTGCCGCCTGCACTTACAAGGATTTTTTTCCCCTTTAATTGTCCTTTGGATGTTTCCCTCAAACTTTGAAGGGTTATGTCATGTATGCTTGGGAATTTAGCCTTTCCTTCTTCCATCTTAGGATCTAAAAATATGATTCCATCATCTTTTACCCTTTGGATGTTTTCAGAAATTGTCTTGTACATGGAATCATGCATAGATGGAACAAAAATAATTGGTGTTGAATGTCCATATGCTGTGATTAGAAGTGTGCTTATTGGATTATCAGCAATTTTATAGGCAAATTTACTTATTAAATTAGCTGTAGCTGGTGCAACCAATATCAAATCTGCCTGTGAATATTTCACATGTTCTATCTCACCTGTAAGTTCCAAAACTACTTTTTGTCCTGTTGCAAACTCCATACTATTAGGATGTACGATGTTACAAGCATCTTCACTCATAAAACATTTTACATTTGCTCCCTGTCGCTTAAGTTCTCTTGCAAGTTTTACAGATTCGACTGCAGCTATACTACCAGTTACACAAAGCACTATCTCCATAAAATTCCCCACTCAGTTTCTATCAACTACTACAACGGTTTCTTCTCCGGTGAGCATTTTTATTATATCGTTTAGTATGTCAAGCCTTCCTGGAAGCTTTCTTGAATCTTCCATCATGACCCTTACCTTGTACTTTTCCTCTCCATCGGTACCGTAAATAATGTTAATACCAGATACCCTTGCAGGTGCCAGGATATCCCTAGAAACAGCACGTAGATCTGAATCTTCACCTACAACCCTAATCTTTTTCCCGACAGTCCTTGAGAGTTCCCTAACGATTTTACCACTCTTACCTATGAGCTTTCCTACTTGGTCCTTCTCTGTGACTATTATAACAATATCTCCAACTTCGATGGTCTTTTTAAATCCCAATTTACCTTCGCCGAGTTTGAAGAGTACCTTTGCAATGTCCAAGTCAATCTGTGTTATCTCACCACTTTCAAGTTTGTTTTCACAACCCTGACATAATATCCCACTTTTTAAACAGACATCGCATATTGGCAATACCATTTACATTCCTCCTTTATAGTTATTTGATGATCATAAATGATTATAATCTTTAAATTATACCCCTAACCTAATATTATGAGCCTTTCATAGAGATTATCCTTGAAAAGTTATAAATATAATTAGAATGATAAGAGACTCTATTTTAACTTCGTTGAAGTTATTGAAATTCTTCATTTTGTACATCATTTAATACAAACAATGCAATTAAAACAAAATCAGATATTATTGACTCTTTTCAAGGCTCTTTATCTGTATTATAAAGATAGTACTTTTAACAGATATAATTGTATTGAAGTTACTAATATATAATTTTGCATTGGATGGAATCGGATTGTATTTTAAATGATCTTTTTGATAAGATAACTTAAATAAAAAAAAGTTTAAGTTGATTGTACCTTGAAACTGTTTAAAATAAGGTTGAAATTCATTGTTTCATTGTTAAAATTGGATGCCGGAGCTGCTGAAAGTATCACGTAGATACTGCCACTTTCATTTAACCATACAGCACTATACTGTATCGGATTTACAGTGGTATTGGTTTCATAAACGTTTTCAGGTGCGTTCTGACCATTTACAGTAATATTACCATCAGATATCCGCTGATAATTGGTATTATTAAAGAATGTAGCATAGTTTGAATTGTATATCGTATTAATATCAGAGCCAGCCGGTATGTCGGTTTTTTGTATTACAACCAAGGTTGTTGGAGTTCCATTTTGAACCGAATTAGGATTTGCTACAGCAACAATAGCATTCTGAGATGTTGCATTTACAACTTCCCAAGATCCTGGATATGTAAAGGAAATATTGTCTTGAGCATATGTTTGAGTTGTGTTGGTTGATTTGTTTGTAACACAGCCAGATGCAAAAACCACAGAACATACTAAAAATATTACTAGAACTATATATTTTCTCAATTTTTCACCTTTAACAATAATTAGAAATTAAATGAGTAATTATTCCCCAATTTTAACCCGTAGTACCATTATTTTGTTTGGTGCTATTTCCAGTTGTACCACCAGTTGTAGTGGTTTTTTTAGTTATGGGTGTTACAGTAGTTGTAGTTGTAGGTGTTGTTACCACTGTTGTAGTTGAAGCAGTATTAGTCTGGTTAACTGTTTGGTTAGCTGTTGTATTGTTTACCGTTGGAAATGCACTTGCATTAACATCTATTGTAGATCCTGAAGAATTATTTGCTGGTATACTCATGACATATACACCATATCCGGTGCCAACGAAGAATGCCAATACAACAAAAATTAATAATCCTATCTTTCCCTTTGATAATCCTGAACTTCCTGTTTGGGCTACTGGTTTTTCAGGAGGATTCGTAACATATTTCTGTATAAGTGCGTCCTTCTCTACAGTATCCGCATCTGCCTTTTTTTTATCCGACAAGTACTCTTTTGATTGTTCTGTAACTTCTTTACCCTGAAGCTTTTTAACACGATCAACAGCCAAAAATGTGCCTAACTTATCCTCTAAAACTCTCTTTTTAAGATTATATTGCCTTTTAGAAATTTTACCTTCTTTAAATTGTGATTCAAGCTTTTTTAAACTATTTAATAAATTATCTTTATCTGAAACTATCTAAA
>PLTK01000235.1 GCA_003164415.1 Methanobacterium sp.
GCCCATAGCAGAAAAATAAATGCTTATGCTGTATTACAAATATTGTCTTAAAATTAAATAATTAAATTAGCCATTTAATGGCTCAAATATTTTGGAAGTGAATTATATATGTTTGGAAATAGTTACGGAAATGATAAAGGAAATGACGCCCCTATTAAAGAAGGCGGAGAATATGATGTTAAAATTGACGATACTGGCAGGGACGGAGACGGAATTGCACGTATAGACGGTTTTGTTGTTTTTGTTTCAGGCGCTAAATTAGGCGATGAAGTTAAAATAAGGGTTAACTCAGTTAGAAGAAATTTTGGTTTTGCTGACATAGTAGAATAATTCCAAAAATTTTTTTAAATTTTTACCCATATCGAAAATTAATTTTATTTAATTTTTTCAATATTTTTTTATTAATTTTTAAGTCTTTTTTTAATCTATAAATATTTAATAATTCTTATGCTTTCTATTTTATGCTATTAAAAAATCAAAGAATGGAAAACTATTTTTTTAATTTACCATGAAATATGCAGTTGAGGTAAGTTTGATTCATCTGGATTTAAACTGTTAACTGAACATTAAAAGATTAATCTATATATTCCCATTTTTAATGATTCCATAGCATAAACTAATGAATTATATAGGATTTTGTTTATAAATACAAGATTAATTATGATAGAAAAACGAATCTAAATATGGTGTATAATAAAAAAAAGGAGTTGATTCGCAAGTGTCTGAAAATGAAGTAACTTTTAAAGAAGTTTTAAAAAAGCTTTTAAAGGCTTCAGAACAATATGGAATATCGATTGCTGATGAAGAGTACAGCGAGGGTGTTGAATATATGGACGTTAAGAAATATGAAGACAAACTCGTTGAGAAATATGAAACTCTTAAAAAAGAGCGGGATGAATGGAAAGAAAAATATTGTGAGTATATAGGCGAAGAATTAAAGTAAGATCTATCTGGTACTGTTATTCAACTGTATAATAAATTAAAACTATAAATGTGCTATTGTTAATCCATAAGAAAGTATGTAGTATAAAAAAAAGAAAGAAGAGAAAGATTAACTAAAAAAGAAACACATATACGAAGTTGAAGAAACCTAAATTTTGCATTTAAGAAATTCAGTGTAATGATGATAATTAAATTATTAATTAATTTTTTTTTTATTACATTTTAACTAGGATGCGCACATTATAATTGAATTCTATTTTAATAATATTACATAAAAATCAATATACTTTTTAAACGTTCTACATAATTCAACTATAAAAAAAATGTAGTTTGTAAATGGGAGGCGGGCAGGGAATATATTCCCTTCAATATAATTAAGCGAAAAACTATTTGTAATAATTAAAAACTGAGTAAAATATTCCCTACCCAATTATTATATTATATATCAGATGTATATACAATTTGTCATTTTTAATCATGATTTATTGGATTAAATCAATAAGTTATTTATATCTTTTTAAACCATTTATTGGATTTAACAGAAAAAATAAATCTACATTCCTGTAACATTCTTAGAAAAAATCAATATTTGTAATTATTTTTGCCAAATTTGTATTTATGAACTAATAATAAATTTCAAAAGTTGGAGTTTAAATTAAAAAAAATAGGTATATAATATAAAAATTCTATGCTGAATTTTTAAGAGCTAATTGGATATCTGCAGCTTTAACTGTTGTTCTTTTAGCATGTTTTGCAAGTGTATAAGCTTGTTTTGAGATTTCTTCTCCATANNCACCAGCATTTTTTAATATTCTTCCAACTGGAGCTAATGGTAGTTCACTCATAATTTATCACCATATATAGTTTATTGTCCTGTTTATTTAAATATACCGAATTATAACGGGTTTTTAAACAAATATAAACTTCTTATAATCCTTTTTCTTATTCCATAGTTATAGATTGCCCCACCATTTTTTGTAGCGGTATTATCTTGAAATGAGCAGTTGTTAATGGTTAATGTCCCATTATTGTAAATAGCTCCTCCTAAAGTTGATTTTCCATTTTTGAGTATCAAATTTTTCAGGTTTACTGTTACGCCGTTACTGATTAAGAATATGCTTCCAAGATTTTTAGCATCTATTGTAGCATAGCCGTTGTTAAATACATTAAAATTTAAATTTTTATTTATAACAAGACCATGTTCTTGGAAGGTTGCTCCATTTTCAAGCATTATAGTATCGCCACTATGAGCCACTGTAATTGCAGCTGCTATTGAACTGTAGACGAATCCTACAGGATTTCCTCCACAAGCACCGGGCGCTCCTCCATTATAAATCTGAGGGTCCTGTAATGTTTGTTGTTTTTTTGTATTTGAAGAATTGCTTAATTTGGGTGTGTTAGTTTTGGATATTTGTCAGTGAATTCACAGCTTTTACAGTACTATTTACAGTTATATTGTGTGATGGAACTATTACATTATTAGATGTTGTATTTGCAGCAGCTACATCATTTATTGTGAATGATAATATTAAAGCGAATGTTAAAATAAGTAGTGGTATCATAACTTTAGCTTTATTATCTATAACTGATTTAGTAATGTTTTTGTTTGTAATTGTTTGTTTTTCTAATCTTTTCACCTCCTTCATGTTAGATCTAGGGATTATGAAAATAAGTTATAAACTCTAATATCAAGAAAGCAAGTATTGAAAAACAAAGTCAAACTCTCAAAAAATATCCACAAATGGGGGAATATCAATTAGCTGTTTTTATGTAGCAAACATTGAATTCTAGGAATAATATAACCTATAACATATTCCAACTATTAATTATTACTTCAAATCATATAATATTCTTAATAATTCTCGTGATTTATTTCACAAAAAAGTTATTTATAATAAATTAATGTATCCTATATTGTGAATATGATAATTGATATTATAATTTGAAGTAGCTGCGTAAAATATAAAAAAACTTAACTCATATAATAATCAATATAATAACTAAAAGAAATCATGGAGGATATTAAATGGTAATAAAACTAGAATTGTTTAGAATATTCGCAGATAAAGATATTACGTACATTATTGGTCAAGAGGATAAAGAATTTCATGATTCTTATGGCGGATTTTTCTCAAAAGATGACCCTGAAGAAACTATGATAGAGTCTATGTTATTACATAAAGGGTCTGATCAATTATTGGAAATAATATATAAAAGTGGAAAAAACAGGTTATTAAATCTTAGGCTAATTGAAAGTTATCATTATAAGAAATATTCAAAGGAAAATGATTAACAAAAAGTTTATATACCCTCTATATAGGGCTTTATAATTTAAATCAATGAATATGTAATGAAACTAAACTTCGCATAAAAAATTAAAATCGAGTATTATAATCCCATTTTTGTTTAAATATGTCTAAATTTAACTATTTATCAACTCATTTTTATATAAATGGTTAGAATAATTAATTTGATTCTTTTAACAAGGTAAAAATATTCTCTTATGAATTATTTGTAATTTTATTTTTAATATCAATATTTTAATAACTGAAGAAGATAAAAATAATTAGAACAATTTAATTGGAGTTTACCATTCAAAATGATAATATAATAATAGAGTTTTGTTAAAATTTTTTTATAAATAATAGAATTTTAATCATTGAATAGGTAAAACATTAAAATAACTTAGTTGAGAGTAGTTTATTATTTAGATTAAAGAAGGAGATAATTTTCTATGAGTCGAACAATTAAAAATTCACATCCTGGTGAAAGGGTTTTATTTAGTACAAGACCAAGATTTTCACAGAGTGTTGCATCAGCATATTTAAGATTGATATTATTATTTTTACTACTGTACTTCTTTACAACAATAATTAGGTATTTGGCTGCATTACAAACACAAATATCCACATTATTGACCATCCCATTTGTTGAATGGTCAACATATGTCCTTGTATTGATAATTATTCTTCTATTTTTATCATTAATCTGGACATATCTATCATGGAAATATACTTGTTACCTCCTTACTAATAAACGGATAATGATTAAAAGCGGTGTTATTAGTAAAAAAAATGTTTACATGCATTTCAATAAAATTCAGGATATACAAGTATCGCAGGGATTTACACAGAGAATATCCTCAGCGGGTAATATTGAAATATTTGGTGGACGCGATAGAACTAGCCTCATACTTGAAAACATTCCAAATCCTGATAAATTTGAGGATTTGTTAAATCAAAAAATTGAGAATGTGACTCAGGATTATGAAGCTGGAAAACCAAAAAATTTACGGGATCAGAGATATCAGTAACTAAATAACATTACAATTATTATCAGGATGTGAAGTCATGCTTTGTCCAAATTGTGAAACAGAAAATCCGGCTAATGCTGAATATTGTAATGTATGTGGTAATAATCTGCTAAATAACAATATTAAAGAAAAAAGACAAAAAGAAAAGAAGAATTTAGTTATATGGATTATTATTCCACTTATTCTTTGCATGGGATTCTTGTTTCATCAGTACTTAACAGCCATAATAGCAGCAGGTTTAGTTATATTTGCAATGAAACGATAAAAACTATAAGATTCAATATAGTTATTACAAATCTTCCCATTTAATCATCAGGATGTATGGTATTAATTTACTAAATAACAATGTTAAAAACAAAGGTAAAGAAGAAAACAAAAATTTAGTCATGTGGATTATAATTGCATTTGTTCTTATCTTAGGATTCTTCTTTCAAGAATACTTAACTGCTGTAATAGCAGCGGGTGTAGTTGTATTTGCCTTAAAAAAATAAAACTATAAATATTCAATAAAATTTTTGTATAAATTTCCTATTAATAATTGGGATGTGAAGTTCATGTTTTGTCCAAATTGTGGTACAGAAAATCCAGTTAATGCTAAATTTTGTTATGAATGTGGAATTAATCTCTTAGATAGTATTAAAGTTGATGATGCTGATAAATCCAGGGATCCTGTTCGTGATACAAATATTAATACTAATCCTGAAGACGAATCAAATATTATAAAGAAAGAATCAGAAGATAGTGATGATGGATCCGATGATACTGATGATGTTGAGGATGAATCTTCGGGTACCAAGAATAATTGTATCATCTGTAAAGCTGGTGAAATGATACCTCAGGTCCATAAGGGATCATTTGGATTTGGAATTAAAAATACTTTGGAATGTAATAACTGTGGTGCTGTTTTCGAGAAGAAGGGAATGAAATATAAATTATCCAAAGTTAATGATACGAGCCAACCACTATGGATTAGATATGGGCATCAAACACTTACTGAAGATGAATGGACAAGAATTGGTGATGGTGGTATTTCAGATGCTGAGCAGCAAAAAATAAATCAAGAAAAGATTGAACAAGAAAAACATCAACTCATAGTCCAGAAAGAAAATGATGCAAATCAGTTTTTAACCTCTCTTCAAAATGGAAAAATTACCATAACTTCTAAAAATACTTCTCCGGTTATTTTAAAGAAAAACGAAAGTTTATCTATTGTAATGCACAATATCACACTCCAAGAACCACGAGCTGTTAGACAAACCCATGCAGCTTATGGCGGTCCAACCATTAGGGTTGCTAAAGGGGTATCTTTTAGGTTAGGAGGAGCTTCTGCAAGAAGCGAGTCCCATGAAGAAATAAGGGCCATAGATAGGGGATCTCTTATTTTAACAACTAAAAGATTGATATTCATAGGTTCTAAAAGAACTACAAACATAGATTTAAGGAAGATCATGGCTATTGAAGCCTATACTGATGGTATTGAATCACAACGTGAAAATAAACAGAAAACCGAATATTTTAAGGGTACTAATAGTACAATTGTAAATTTCAGAATAAATGGTAGACAAAGTACCATACCACTCACTGGAGTGGTTCTTAGAGCTGCAATACAAGGTGCAATTGCGAATATGGGATAAAAAAATAAATTTTTTTTTTATTTTTAAGGTTGTAACCTATTCCATATTGAATTACTCAAATGAAAATTAGCATTATATAAAAACAAATTGGATGGTTTATAATAGACCTAAACATATTTTTAGTCTGAATTTATTAGGATTTTTTGGGTTCTATTCTCGAGTTAGATC
Organism: Methanobacterium sp.; assembly: GCA_003164415.1. Classification (GTDB taxonomy): domain Archaea; phylum Methanobacteriota; class Methanobacteria; order Methanobacteriales; family Methanobacteriaceae; genus Methanobacterium_B. Next base: position 6,058 of record PLTK01000235.1, read on the forward strand.
TTATTTAGATAGTTCATTGGATGGAATCCAGTTACAGACATTGCAAAATATATAGCCAGACGCATGGAGATTAAAACTAGGATTACTGTGAAAATTTCCCGTTTTGTTTTATCACCTGTAAAGAGTGACCTTATACTTAAAAATTTAAGGTAATAAAATACTTTTTGTGCTTCCATTAAATCTCCTCCATTTATAAAGTTTAATATGTAAATATAACAGTTTTTTTTAATTATTATTGGTTAATTATTCTAGATTACCAGTTAAATGTCTTGTATTATTTCAATCTAATAAATATCGGGCCGTTTTAAGCCATTCAATTTTTTATTGATAAAAATTTTGAAACCACATTTTGTATGGTATCTATGCACGTGTAAAACTCTTCAAGTTCTTCAGGACTTAATAGGGTTAATTTATCTTCGATATGTTTTTCAAATATTTTTAGATATTTATCCCTAACAGCTCTGCCTTTGGAAGTTGTTGTAACTCTTATTATTCGTCGATCTTTGTTATCGGGTACTTTTTTAAGTAATCCCTCTTTAACCAACTGATCTATGTGGCCGGTCATATGGGATCTTGATATGGACAATTTATCTGCCATAACTGAAATCGGTTGATTTTCATAGTATTTGGAATTTATTATGATCATATAATTGCGGGGTAACTCATCTCTTAAATCCTTAGAATTAAATATTTCCATATAAAATAGTGGCAAATAACCTAGAAGAGAATCCATCATTTTGTTCATTTTTTCTTCCATATTAACATATCCCATTATTGTTCATTATTTAATAATTCATTTCCGAATAGTTCATTATTGAACTATTAAATATATAAATGTATCGGTACATAAAAAATTTTGAATAAAGATTCCACCACTATAGAATTCATTTAACAATATGGACATTATAATCTGGATATATTTGAATATAGAGATATATACAAATTAAAAAAAAATCTGATAAAATTTGAAGCATTATTCTGCATTTTGGGATTAATTGACTAAAAAGCTAATATTATCCTTTAACACCGTATAAGCACATGAAATATGGGTCTTTTTTATTTAATTTTAATCACAATTATAATATACTATAATACTAATCATAGTTTAATAAAAAAAT
>PLTK01000114.1 GCA_003164415.1 Methanobacterium sp.
AACAAATACAATAAATGTAGATTAATAGGAGGTAATTACCATGGAAATAATGAAAGATGAAGGTGGACAGGGAGCAGCAGAATATATCCTTTTATTCGGTGGAGTAATAGTGATAGCAATAGCTGCACTAGTAATATACCGAAGTTATTTCACCAATACATCAACACTGAACTCAACTTCAGATATAAGTGCTGTAAGAACATCAGCTGTATAAATGTATTTGGAGATATTGTTAATGGATGAAAATGCACAAATAAGCGCAGAAATGATACTTATTATGGGTGCGCTTCTGATTATTGTTATTGTAGCTGGTCAATTTATTATAAATATTGCTCAGCAAATTGCTAGTGGTATACAAGTTGATCTTGATACAGCTAGGAATACTACTCTTAACAGGATGTAATCCATTAACAATCTCATATTTATTTTTTTTAAATAATAAATTTTTTTTTTAAATTTTGCTAAATCAATTAATTTTTGTTTTTCATAATACTTCTACGGAAAATAAAGTATTAATTAAAAGTGATTGGACTAAAAAGAATGAAAATCCCATTATAGTTATAAGCTCCAATTAATAATGTCAAACAACTTAATCAATTATGGAAGTTGGATATAATGATAAATTACACCCTTTATTCTCATTAATAGCCCAAAACTCCTTAATAACTCATACCAATATCAAATAAAAAAAACATCCGATTCTTATTAAATATATTCAAATCAAGCCATTAAACTTGACATCACACCATTTACTCTAAATATTCACTTCCTTCTACTAAATCTCCTAAAAAAACAGCTTGCGAACACTTTAAAAAAACTAATAAAAATTAAATCAAATAAATAGTAACTTTCTCGGGAAAACAGGAAATCAATTAACTAAACAGATTTTTTTAAAATTATTCTTAAATAAATTTAATTCAAAATCTCTTTTATATTATTATTACTGATGTTGATATTATTTAAAAATGAATTGTTATATTACTAAGTAAAGAAAACACATTAATAATAGGGAACATAATAATTTTAGAAAAATTAAAATTTATTAAAATGGGCAAATATGCAACTCAAAAATATTTTAGGATCCGGAAACATGGCAAAATTTAGAAATTTATTTTTTGGAGAAGATTCCCGAAATGTCATTGAAAATTCTAATTCTATTTCAAATGATGAAAATGTAACAATTGGTGTAAATTATAAAATGCTCTCTAAAGCACCAGTTATAGGGAAAAATTCTCTAATTCGTTCAAATTCAATCATATACAACGATGTGGAAATAGGTAACAACTTCAAAACAGGCCATGGCGTAACCATTAGAGAAAAAACAATTATTGGAAATGATGTCCTTATTGGAACTAATACTATTATAGAGGGTCATAGTTCAATTGGGAACAATGTCAGTATACAATCTAATGTATATATTCCAACAAACACAATAATAGAGGATAATGTATTTATTGGACCTTGTGCTTGCTTCACTAATGATAAATATCCTATTAGAGTTGATTTCGAACTTAAAGGTCCAATAATAAAAAGAGGTGCTTCTATAGGGGCAAATTCTACATTTTTATCAAATATTGAAATAGGCGAAGGTGCTATGGTAGCAGCTGGAGCCATAGTAACTATGGATGTACCAGAATATTTCTTAGCGATTGGAGCTCCAGCAAGGATAAAACCACTCCCTAAATATCTTAAAAAGATGAATAAAATAAATTAAATAGTTTTAATGTTACTCAATTCTTTTTTTAATATAGCAACAATTGATTCGGTTGCCCCTTGATTTATTGAAATCTTAATCTTTTCAATTTCAACAAATTTCGAATCATTTTCTAAAAGGTCAGTAACCACTTTAACAATTTTATCATAATTTGTTCCAACAAGCATATTTTTACCCATTTCAACATAGTACATCCATTCTGTGTTGTCCCTCAAGATTAAACAAGGAACATTCAAAACAGCAGCTTCCTCCTGAATACCGCCAGAATCTGTCATTATAAACTTTGAATTAACCAATAAACCCATAAATTCATTATATCCCAGCGGATCTGTTAATATTATATTATCACTAATTTCTATTTTATTTTCTAGGATAACCTTCCGGGTTCTTAAATGTGCTGGAAACAGCACTTTAATCCTACCTGAAATCATATTTAAAGCCATTATAATTTCTTTTAATCTATCAACGGCGGTATTTTCTTGTCTATGTAGGGTGAATAATATATATCTCCTTTTTTCAAGGTTGTAACTTTTTAGATACTCCTGATTATTTAGTTGCTTCGTACGAAGACAAGCATCCACAGATGTGTTACCAACTAAATATACCTTATCAGATGGGAAACATTCTAAACAAGTTAGGTTTTTATAAGAATTCTCATCAGGAGTAAATAAATAATCAGATATATTATCAACCAATATCCTGTTAATCTCTTCTGGCATCTGTTTATCAAATGATCTACAACCAGCTTCAACATGGGCTACGGGTATATGAAGTTTTGAGGCAGCCAATGCTCCGGCAAGTGTTGAATTTGTATCACCCTGAACCATTACCAGGTCTGGTTTCTCCAATAAAAGAACTTTCTCCAGTTCAATTAGCATCTTACCTGTTTGCTGTGCATGTGTGCCAGAACCAATATTAAGAGTGTAATCACAATCTCGTAATTTTAATTCGTCAAAAAATATTTTGTCCATTTTGTACGAATAATGTTGACCTGTATGTATTAAAACTTGATCAAACTCCATATCCAGTTGGGGGATCAAAGTTGAAAGTTTAATAATTTCGGGTCTTGTTCCAAATATTGTTGCTATTTTCATTGTTATCTATAGAATATGTGGAAAAGAATATATAATAAGCCTTTCTGATTGATTATCATGAAGATAAGTGTGATCATCCCAATGTATAACGAGGAAGACAATGTTTTAAGGACATTGGTCGAAGTAAACAGCGTCATGAAAGATTATGACGATTATGAAATTGTTGTTGTGGATGATGGAAGTAAAGATGATACCTTCCGACTAGCAGAAGAAGTATCCTCACACAATTCCTACATTACAGTCATTAAACAACCTGTGAACATGGGGATGGGCCGGGCGCTTCGTACAGGATTTGAAAAATCAAAAGGCGATATATTAGTCACAATAGATGCAGACCTGAGTTACAGCCCAGAACATATAACCAAATTAGTATCCGAACTCTTGAATGACGAAACAGTTGATATTGCTATTGGTTCACCATATATGGAAGGTGGAAGTGTTAAAAATGTACCATTTTCTAGGTTATTTATTAGTAAAGCTGCTAACAAGTTTGTTGGATTTTCAATGACAGAAAATCTTAGTACAGTAACAAGTGTCTTAAGAGCTTACAGACACGAAGTACTCGAATCAATGGATCTAGAATCAAATGGCACTAATATAAACCTTGAAATTTTATCTAAAGCAATTGCAACCAGATATAAGGTTAAAGAAGTACCTGCACGTCTTGAAGGTAGAGAACTTGGGAGTTCCAAACTTAAATTCAGATCTAAAACCATTTCACACGTATTATTTTCACTATATGAAAAACCAATGATTCTATTCGGTGCTATAGGACTGATTTTATGCTTGATCGGATTGATAGGCGGAATTTATTTATTCTATCAGTATATAATTGGCACATTAGACCCTACAAGACCGCTTATAATATTCTCAGTCTTAATGATAATCTCAGGAATTCAAATATTGATTTTTGGATTCGTAGCTACACAAATAAGCCTTCTTAAGCGTGAAGTATACATTGTTCAGAAAGAGAATAGGCTTATTAGAAAAGATTTGAAAAAATAAATGTGATTAAATGAGTGATCCTTCGGTTTCTATTATCATACTCAATTGGAATGGATGGTTAGATACTGTAGAATGTTTAGAATCTATTTATAATCTTAATTATTCTAATTATCAAGTTATAGTAGTTGATAACAATTCTTCTGATGATTCTATCCAAAAAATAAATGATTATACAATGGGTAAACTTGAGGTTAAATCTAATTTTTTTAAATACGATCCTAATGATAAACCAATTGAAATTATTCCATATAACGGAAAAAATACTGAAAAATCAAAATTTTCAAATCATAATAAACAGTTAATACTTATAAAGAACGATATAAACCATGGATTTGCTAAAGGAAATAATATTGGGATTGAATTTTCCCTTAAAAATTTAAATCCCCAGTATATTCTACTNNTTAAAGATATTAGTACAAGAAGGAGAAAATGATCCTAAAATTGGAATTTTAGGCCCGAAAATGTATTATTATGATAATCCTAATGTAATTTGGTGTATCGGCGGAAAAATTGACTGGAAATTGGCAAGAGGGATACATATTGGTATCAATGAGACAGATGTAGGGCAGTATGCTGAAAAAATGAATTTTGATTATATCAATGGGTCTGCAATTCTAATAAAAAGAAATGTATTAGAAGATATTGGATTATTAGATGAAAAGTATTTTTTATATTTCGAAGAGACTGATTTAGCTTTAAAAGCATCAAAAAAAGGATATAATAATTCATACATTCCAAATGCCAAGATATGGCATAAAGTTTCTAAATCTGGTGGTGGAATCAAAAAAGAAATTGGTCTTTACTACATTACACGTAATAGATGGATTTTTATGAGAAAATGGGCACGTAAAACTGATTTTTTCATCTTTGTGTTTGTACAAATTTGTGCAGCATTCATATTACCCCTTTCAATGAGTATATATTATAATAATAAAAAATTAATTGAGATTTATTACAAAGGTCTTTGGGATGGAATCAGTGACAACCAAAAAATTGAAAATAATCGCATAAATAACTATTAAAAATTAAACTAAAATTTCTATATTGGATAATTTATCTATATTTTTATTAACAAATAATTTCAAAAAGTAATATTAATCATGTTTAAGCATCGATTTAAAAAAATTAATTTCCTTAATGTCAATACCTTTCATTAGTAGTATTAGGAACAAATAGACTAATATAAAGATACATATTAAAATTAGTACACTAAGGAACCCTTTAGGATGGGAAAAAATAATTGTTATAGATGCAATTAAAGAAGCGGTTATACTTTTTAGAATGAATTTATAATTAAAACCTCTTAAAAACTTCTTCGAATATATTATACCAATAATGAATGCTATGAAGTAAGATAGTAGAGTCACTGCTGCAGCCGCAATAATACCAAAAATTGGTACCAAAATTAAATTGAATAGACTTATCAATGCGGCAACTGTCCATATACTTCCTATTATTTTCGTTTTCTTTTCTAAAATTATTAAGTTCATAATTATTCCTAATACTCCGAATAAAACTGAACTGAGAGCAATAAAAGGTGTGATATAATAACCATTTGATGCTATCTCAGAAGTAGCTAATATCATAAGTATAGGTTTTGATAAGAAGGATAATATAAAAAATGATGGAATGCTAACTAAAAGGAAATATTTTAGGGAATAATATATAAATAACATTACTTCTTCCATTTCACCATTTTCATAATATTTTGGAAGGATTGAAGATAGAAGAACTGATAAGGGTGTGAAGAATAATAATAGGGCCATTCCTAATGTGTAACCTGGAGAATAATATGCCACAAACGTTGTTCCTAAAAATAATCCAATCACATAACGATCACTCGATTCAACTATCCATGTAGATAGATTATTTGGAATAATCGGAATTGCAAAATGGAGATACTCTTTTATATCATTAAATTTAGGAATTTTAAATCCTATCTCTCTAAAAACTGCTGAAATCATTAATCCAAAATAGATTATTTGTGTTATTAAAAATCCCAAAACAGCAAATAAAATTCCACGTCCTGAAATAACTAAGTAACTGACCAAAAATAGGGAAACATATGTTTGGAAAAGCATTAACATTGCATATCTCTTCATCTGCCCAAAAGCAATGAAAAAATCTATTAGTAGTGCATTCAATGCCCCAACAAATACTAATAATGAAATTAATTTGACTATAACTACATTGCCATTAAATAAACTCACCGCTATTCCATTTGAAAAAATGAATATGAGTAATGAAATGAAAAAACTAAAAATTAGAATTAATGCAAACATTGAGTAAAACCCATCTTGGATCTTTTTTATATCTTTTTCAGCNNGCTAGGAATCTTACCATTGTGTAAGGAAGTCCTAAACTTGAAATGCTTGTTATTAAAAAGAAAGTGGTGAGTACTTGGACCCATATTCCATAATCACTAGCTGATAAATTTTTTGACAAAATAGGAATTAATATTATAGTATTTAGAGCTATAAGGAGATTAGTTATTCCTATTAACCCTATTCTTTTTACAAATAATTTATAGCTATCCAAATTATCACTTTGAACATTTAAGGAATCTATGTTTTTGATTAAAGCCTTTATAAAACTTTATAAACAAAGATTAAGTAATTTTGTATTTGGAATTATTATGAATCTTTATTTTATTAATTTATATTCATACCTTGCTCAATAGAAAAAAATTTAATTCCAAAATTTAGTTGATTATAAAAATTAATCAAATAATTTAGATCTAAAAAATTCTATTGTGTGATCCAAACCCTGATCCAACATAATACGGGGTGAATAGTTTAAAAACTTCTCTGCCTTTGTAATATCTGGACATCTCCTCTTTGGATCATCTTCGGGTAAATTTTTAAATATGATATCTGAATTAGATCCTGTTCTTTTAATGATGTTTCTTGCGATATCAATTACAGTGTATTCTTCGGGATTCCCAATATTTAAAATCTCACCACTTATATTGTCATTCATAGACATCATAAAAATTCCTTTTACTAAATCATCAATATAACAAAGACTTCTTGTTTGGGAACCATTTCCATAAACAGTGAGCGATTCTTCATTCAATGCTTGAATAATAAAATTAGGAATAATTCTCCCATCATTGACCCTCATATTAGGGCCATATGTATTGAATATTCGCGGTATCCTAACATCAACACTCTTTTTTTGATAATAGGCAATAGTAACTGCTTCTGAAAATCTTTTCGCCTCATTGTAAACAGAACGTGACCCAATAGGATTAACATTTCCCCAATAATTTTCATTTTGGGGGTGTATTAAAGGGTCTCCATAAATCTCTGATGTGGATGCGAAAACATATCTTGATCCCATTGATTCAGCTAATTCTATAGTTTTAAATGTTCCTATAGAATTTGCCTTTAAAGTTTCTAAGGGAAAGTTTAAAAAATCTTCAGGACTTGCAGGACAGGCAAAATGTAATATTAAATCAAATTCAATTCCTAAATTCAAATCATCTATCACATCATGTTTTTTGAAATGAAAATTATCGAAATCTTTAAGTTTGTCCAAATTTTTTAAATTACCCGATACAAAGTTATCTATTCCATATACTTCAAAATCTTCTCTAATAAATTTTTCACATAAATGACTACCAATAAAACCTGCAGCTCCGGTAATGAGAACATTGTTCATTTAAAAATCTCCTCTATTATTATTTTTTATAACACTATTTTGAATTAAACAATTCTTGATATAAACTTTTTTATGAAATTGAGTAAAAATAAGTTTTAAGGAATATTCTATTTTAAGCTCAATCTTCCATTGAAATATTTTAAATTGGACCATTTGTTTAGTTACTAAATTGAAATAAATGAGTTATAATGATTTTGGAGGAGTATAAGAATAAAGAAAAACAAATCCAAATGGTATTTATAGTTAATTACTAATCTTTTTT
>PLTK01000121.1 GCA_003164415.1 Methanobacterium sp.
TATTTTTAGGGGTTCCGTGTATGTCCACAAACTGCAACCTTACAAATTTTGTGTCGCATGCTTCGATGTCTCGAATAACCTTTTCTATTTTATCTTGCATAGATCTAATACCTCCATGAAATACATGATCTTTATACCGGAAAGTAGTTTCCTTTTACTGGTATATAAATGTTTTGAAGCATAACTGATGATCATTTATCGAGATTAACTGATTAATCTCGTATAAATAATGAATTAAGAGTTAAATAATTGGTAAATCTATAAAATCCAAGTATAACTGTAATTATTTGAAATTATTTATAATATGTATATCTAAAGGATTCTACTAAAATTCTACCACTGAAAATGGTTTTTTCTTCATAAGATCAAAAACCAATACTTCAGGAGAGGTTATTATATTCCCGCGCCCTGTTATAATTTTAACAACCTCAAATGCTTGCAAACAACCTACAATATTGGGGATAGGGCCTATAACTGGTGGAGTTGCTCTTGTTAACTTATTTAAATCCACTAATACTTTTTCGCTTAGATCATGACCTAATGATGATAATTTGAACAATTCTTCATAGTTAGGTGTTTTTGATGTGAAGGTAGTTACTTGGCCCATTGTACCGTGAATTGCACCATGTACAAACGGTATTCCATGTTTCAATGCACTTCTACTCGTTATGATCCTGGCTTTTAGATTGTCGAGGGCATCAACAACTACTGTACTATTCCCGATAATATCATCAACATTTCCTTCGTTTAATTCAGTGTTGAAGGTTTCTATTTCCACAAAAGGGTTTATTGAATTGATTATTTCCTTTGTAACCTCAGTTTTAGATTGTCCGACTCGATCCATACTGCTCATTAACTGTCTGTTAATATTTGAAACATCAAATTTGTCCTTATCAACGATTTTAAGATGATCTACACCCATTCGAGTTAACATTTCGATGACAGCGCCACCTATTCCTCCACAACCAATAACCGTTATTTCAGAATTTTTAAGTTTTAACTGCTCTTTTTTATTTAGAATTTCCTTTTGACGATTTATAATTTCCCAATAAATTGTTTCATCATATTTTTTTGACATTTTTTATACCTTTAATTTATAAATAAAATGACACAGTGGAATACTGATGATATACTATTTTGAAATCAATATAAATATAGTGAAACATTTGAATTCCAATTTAATAAAAATTTAAGAATCCATTAAAAATGATCTGTGATGGTATTTCAAATAAAAATAATTAAAAATAGAATATTTAAAGTTTCTGAGATACGTTGTGGAGGCCTTAAATTTATTGTGAAGTGCCGGGGGCGGGATTCGAACCCGCGGCCTCACGGTATCCCAGGAAAAAGTCAGAGCACGTGCTTAATACCCTATGAGCCGTGCGCTCTAACCAGCTGAGCCACCCCGGCATGGCTTATATGCTGTTAGGCATCATATCACTTAAACCTTTCTATGGATGAACTCGTCTTAAATACATCATATTGAAACAAAATCTTCTTATTTTGAAACCTATAATTATTATACATATTTTTGAAGTTTTTCTATAATAACAGTATTGATTAAATGTAAAATTAATAAATTAATAAATTAATTAATGGTTGGAATCTTGGTGGTAATATGGATGAACATGTAATTGAAGCACTTGGAAAAACAAGGATCAGGGTAAAGAATGGAAAGGTTGTCGAGGTTGGTGAACCTAAAATTGATTATTGTCCAATATTCGATAAGTACAGGGGAGTAAAAAAATTTACACCCGAAACTGTTAAAGAAAACATAGAATTTCGAATGAAAGATTTTGGAATGTGTACCAAGGATAGGACAGTCAGAATGAAGGATTTTTTATCCTTTGGAGTTTCAGAAATATTGAGTACCCTTATTATTGAGGGAGAGATTGATTGTGTTGTCAGTGTTTGCGAGGGTTGTGGAACAGTAATATTAACGGATCCTGAAATTATTCAGGGTACTGGTGGCCGTGTTTCAGGACTTCTATGCACCTCCCCCTATGAAAATATTATTAATGAATTAGGACGAGAAAATGTTCTTGATCCAGAAAATGCTTTAATAGACCAGATAAAGGGAACATTAAAAGCAATTGAAATGGGATACAAAAAAATAGCAGTTACAATAGTCTCTGCAGAAGATGCAAAGAAACTCCGGGAAATGGAGACGGATGGTATTAAAATATATATATTCGCTGCACATGTGACTCAAATTTCAAAGGAAAATGCAAAAGCTATATTTGATAATGCCGATGTTGTAACTGGCTGCGCATCTAAATATATTAGGGAAATAGGGAGTGAAGAAGGTTGTTTCAGGGCAGGAGATTCTATTCCAATATATGGTGTCACTAAATCGGGGAAAAAATTCCTTAAAATGCGAATAGATAAAATTGGTGGTTTGAAGGAGAAAAAGGAACCAAAACTGCCCAATCCGTTAATATAAGAAGAAGGTTATTTTGCTAGTTATCAATTTAAATACCTGCAAGTGCCCTTATTAAACTACTTTGGGTAATAAGACCTACTAAAATTCCGTTATCTACTACAGGTATTCTTTGGTACCCTTTATCTGCCATTATTTTTGTAATTTCTAGTATTGGTGTACTTCTCTCAGCAACCATAAGATCTTTGCTCATCAAGTCGTCCACTTTAAGCCCGAGCGCCTCACCACCAGCTAAAAGCACATCACGATGTGTTATTATACCAACAAGCTTTCCTTTATCCACTACAGGTAATCCACCAACGTTACAGCGCATCATTTTCAATTTTGCTGCTGCAACCACGTCATTACGTGATGTTACATATAAATCTTTGATCATAATGTCCTCTGCAACGAGCTTGTTTATCATATTGATACATTATCTCTCCCAATATTTAAATATTTATTTTCCAAAAAATAAACCTATATTGATCAAATATGCCACATACAATGAGATATTTCCAAAAAAATTTAATATATTGGGGTAAAACAGAAAATTAGAAGTTTAACATGTTATTTTAATAAAAAAACAGATTAAATTGTAGTATAAATTATTTAAAATAATTTTTTATTATTTAAAACAGGGATGCATAAATTCTTTTATAATCAGAAATATTGGAATAAATAGATAAAGGAATTTGAGTATATCATTAACTATACCAACACAATTTTATTATCCTATTTAATTGTATTTATGATTAGAATAAATATATATTAAGTTTTAAATGATTAAAATTTTGAATATATTCCATTTTATATGAGGTATCAAAAGTGACCCAGATGAAAGAAGCCCTTAAGGGCAATATAACAGATGAAATTAAATCAGTAGCCGAAACAGAAGGTATTGATGTCCGCAAGATCATTAAAGGCTTAGCAGATGGTCGAATAGTTATTCCTAAAAATATTAATGGTAAAAGCAGGCCTGTGGGTATTGGTAAAGGTCTGAAAACTAAGATTAATGCCAACATAGGATCTTCCTCCGAGCTTGAGAAAGTTGAATGGGAAGTTGAAAAGGCCAAAGCAGCCGTGAAGTATGGTGCTGATACTATAATGGATTTAAGTACTGGTCCAGAATATGAAAAGGTATTGAAAGCTGTTATGGAAACTGTCAACATTCCTATAGGAACCGTACCAATTTATGAGGCAGGTATAACAGCTTCAAATACTAAGGGTGCTGTCGTGAATATGGATGGGGATGATATGCTCCGTGCAATCGAAAATCAAGCAAAGACTGGAGTAGATTTTGTAACTGTCCATTGTGGTATTACAATGGATCTTGTTAATAAAGTTAAGAATTCTAACAGGATAATGGGCATAGTAAGTAGGGGAGGTTCCTTTTTAGCCGCATGGATACTAAAAAATCAGGAAGAAAATCCATTATTCAAAAATTACGATTACATACTCGAAGTTGCAGAAGAATATGATGTTACACTAAGTTTAGGAGATGGTCTTAGACCTGGATGTCTACATGACGCATCTGACGTACCACAAATTCAGGAACTTGTTACTTTGGGTGAGTTAGTTGGAAGGGCTAGGGATAAAGGAGTTCAAGTTATGGTTGAAGGACCGGGTCACGTTCCAATAAACCAGATTAAGGCCAATATTGAGATCCAGAAAACTATATGTAAAGATGCCCCATTTTATGTTCTAGGTCCCCTTGTGACTGATCTAGCACCAGGTTATGATCATATTACTTCTGCAATTGGAGGTGCAATTGCAGCTGCATCGGGCGCTGATTTTCTTTGTTATGTAACACCGGCCGAGCACCTGGCAATACCGAACATTGATGATGTTAAAGAGGGTGTAATAGCTTCAAAAATTGCAGCAGAAGCGGGGGATATTGCTAAAGGAGTTAATGGTGCGTGGGAACGTGAAGTTGAAATGGCATATGCAAGAAAGAATTTTGATTGGGAAAAACAGTTCGAACTTGCATTTGACCATGAAAAACCAATTAAGTGTAGAGAGCGTAAACCCATCTCAGAACAAGATATGTGTACTATGTGCGGTGAATTTTGTGCACTTAGACTTGTAAGGGACAACATTTAGAAGGTTTACATTTTAATAACAATTTCCAAATTTTTTAATTAAACATGTAAACTAGTTTGTAACATGCCAAACTATTTATATTGTTTCATACAACAATAATTTAAAATATAATAAAAATTGGGAAATGAATATTTGAAAATATACAGGAGTAAATCTCATGAAAGCAGAAAAATTAAGTCAAAAATGTCCTGAATGTGGATGTACTGATAAGGATATATCAAGAAAAAGAGACACAGGAACCAATGATGAAGCATTTTATATACCACATGTTCCTCAAGGAACTATAGGAGTTATCCGTTGCAGTCAATGTGGACATCTATTTGAATATTGTACCAGTGAAGAATGCCTTGTTGATATTAAAAAAATTAGTTTTGACAAGAAAAAGTAAATTTTATCAATATTCAATAAATAATTTTTTTAGAGTTTCCACATTTTCAAATTTTTAACAAGTTTTAACATTAAAAATGATGTTCTAAACATTTTAATTCACTTTAAACCGGTTAAAAAAAAATTATTAATAGAAGATTATACATAACATGAGAACATTGAACTAAATTTTAGCTGAGGAGGCTGAGAGTTATGGTAATGCAGCATGTTGAAGGTCAAGATAAAGGTAAAATAGTTCTTTTTGCATTAAGCACATGTGGATGGTGTAAAAAAACCAGAGCATTAATAGAAGATATTGGTGCAAGTTATGACTATGTATACGTAGATCTCGAGAAGGGCAAAGAAAGGGAAGAAGTTGTTGAAATGGTTAAAAAATGGAATCCGCAAGTATCATTCCCCACAATTGTCATTAATGATGATAAAACTATAGTAGGCTTTAAAGAGGATGAGATAAAGGAGGCAATTGGATGAGCGACTTTGATGAGCCCACAGCCACCGAAGTCGATTCGTACTACTTGAAGGTAAAAAAAGATTCAGAATCATCCGGATATCATCTTAATCCTGATGTAGAGTTTACTAAAGAACTTTTAAAAAGTATATTAATTAATATAACCCGATATGGGCATGGAGCATGTCCCTGCAGATTAGCTTCAGGAGATAAGCAAGATGATATGGATATAATATGCCCTTGTGATTATCGAGATCCTGACCTTGTAGATTATGGTGCTTGTTATTGTGGATTGTACATCTCTAGTGAGATTTCAAGTGGTGAGAAAAAATTACAGTCAATTCCTGAAAGAAGACCATCGCCAGATGAAAGGGAGAAAATAAAGGCTAATACAGGATTTAAAATTTCTACTGAACTCTCAAAACCAGTATGGCGTTGTAAAGTTTGTGGATATCTATGTGCAAGGGATAAACCTCCAGAAATTTGTCCAATATGTAAGGTTTCTGGTGAAAGATTTGAGAAGTTCATATAATAATTTATTTATTATTTTTTGTTGAATCGCTAATTTATTACATTAATTCAATAATTTATTTTAATAATACCCTACTTTTTTATTATATAATCTCATATTTTTTTTCAGTTCCCTTAAAAACATGAAATTTTAGTTAAAACCATTCAAAACAAAAACTATTAAATTCTAACTTGTTAAGAATATATTATAGAACTAATATTGGGTTTAAATAATAAAATTTATATTTTATATCCAGTTATTCGTAACTAGAAATTTAATATTAAATTTATTAATTTCATTAAAATTTAAGGGTTGGTAAGAATTATGAGTGTTTCAGAAGTTGGAATGAGTTATAGTAAAATGGTAGATGTTTACGAGGCATTAGATTCTACTACTAAAAGGCTGGAAAAGACTTCAATTTTAGCAAAATTTTTCAGTGATATAGGCGAAAAAAATCCTAAATTACTCCCAATAGTTACGTTACTATCATTAGGTAGAGTATTTCCTACTTGGAGTGAGGAAGAGCTTGGAATAGGTACTAAAATCCTTATGAAGGCTATAGCTTATGTGGTTGGAGTTAAACCACAAGATGTTGAGGATATGCAGAGAGATGCCGGCGATATAGGACAGGCTGCTGAGAATCTCTTCAGGAAAAAGAAGCAGGAAACATTATTTACCAGATCATTGACGATTGAGAAAGTTCACAGCAATCTGATTAAAATTGCAACTATATCTGGTAGCAAAGCACAGTCAAAGAAGTTGGAAATACTCAGGGAACTTTTATCCTCCTCTTCACCTACTGAGGCAAAATATATTACACGTACTGTTATAGAAGAGCTTCGGGTAGGTGTTGGTGAAGGAACTATTAGAGACGCTCTTGCACAAGCATTTGGAGTCGAAAAGTCTGTTGTTGAGAGAGCACATATGCTTACAAACGATTTAGGTTTAGTAGCAGAAGTTTCTAAAGAACAAGGGACCGAAGGACTCAAAAATCTCACATTAAATCCCGGAAAACCTGTTAAACCAATGCTTGCTCAGCTTTCTCCGGGTATTTCTACAAGCATCTTGGAAATGGGTTGGGCATTATGCGAAACTAAATATGATGGAATTAGGGTGCAAATTCACAGATTAGGGGACGAAGTTAATATTTTCACCAGACGGCTTGAGAACATAAGTAAAGCAGTTCCAGAAATAGTTGAATATATTAGAAAATCACTACCAGTTGAAGATTTCATTGTTGAAGGTGAAATAATAGTAACTCGTGATGGAAAGCCCATATCATTTCAATACATCCTTCAAAGAGTGAGAAGAAAGTATGATATAGAACGGATGAGGGAAGAAGTACCGCTCAAACTATTCCTCTTCGATGTTCTTTATTATAATGGGCCTTTAATAGATTCTCCCTTTGAGAAAAGAAGAGAAGTTCTAGAATCTTTAGTAACGGTTACAGATAAGATACAGCTCAGCACTCAAGTTAAAGTAACCCCGGATTCATTACAGGATGCTGAAAATCTTTTTAATAAATCTATTAAAGGTGGACATGAGGGTATAATGATAAAGGATCCACATGCTCCATATATGCCTGGAATAAGGGGCAAAAAAATGTTAAAATTGAAGGCTGAACCTGAAACATTGGACCTTGTAGTGGTTGGGGGAAGTTATGGCCGAGGTAAACGGGCCCATTTAATTGGTTCATATTTATTAGCTGCCAAGGATGAAAATAATGAACTCAAAACATTGGCTTATGCAGCAACAGGACTAGATGATAAAACACTTTTAGAACTTCATAATCTGGTAGAACCGATAATCATTAAGAAAAGCGGAAGACAAGTAGAAATTGCCCCACATATTATCCTTGAAATAGCCTACAGTGAAATAGTTAAGAGTCCAGAATATGAAAGCGGTTATTCTCTACGTTTCCCTGTGGTTAAGAGAATACGCGATGATCTCAGTATTGACGACATAGATACGGTTGAAAGGATTAATTCAATGTTTAAGGGCAATTAACTAAAAATCTATTTTTTTTATTTTCCTATCTTTTTTTAACTATTAAAATCTCAATAGTATTAACTTTTATAAGATTATTATTAATAAATATAAACAAAACATTCCAACATTTTAAGAAAGTGGTGCAATTTATGGAAGATCGCTACATATTAAAAATGGTATTTATTTTATCAATTTTTGGAATAATTGGTATGACTATCCTTTCAGGACAAATAGAACCAAACAACTATCAAATAAACGAGATAAATTTGGGAATGCTTGATGAAAAAATTTCTATAGAGGGTGTTGTTGAAAATATCAAGCAATCACCAGACAAAAGCACATACTTTTTGGAAATAATGGATAATACTGGTAAAATTAATCTAGTTATTTTTGGAAAAGATGCAGAAGATATTCAAAAGAAAAATATCCATATTTATAATTTACTTAATAGGCGAATTAAAATTTTAGGAATAGTTACAGAGTATAATGGAAATTTAGAATTGATATTAAGGGATTCGAAGTCATTGGAAATTGTTGCCTAGGTTGGATCATTCTGAATAAAAGGACTAGCCCATTTGAATCATGGTGTTGAAGGATTATTTTTTTAACTATAAATTTTAATATATAATGTTTTATACCTTTAATATATAAAAATAATAAATTATAAAAAATTGGAGTTATTTTATGACAATGAAACGATTATTTGGAACATTCGGAGTTAGGAGAATAGCAAATCAGGAATTAACACCGGAATTTGCATCAAAACTAGCAGCAGCTTATGGTAGTATTGTCAAGGGGACAGTTGCCGTAGGTGGTGATCCAAGAACATCAACAGAGATGATAAAGCATTCTGTTATAGCTGGACTTTTATCTTCAGGATGCCAAGTTATTGATCTTGGAATTTTACCTACACCAACAGTTCAATTTGCGGTAAGAAATTATTATGATGGTGGAGTAATGATAACAGCATCTCATAATCCTCCAAAATATAATGGTTTGAAATTCGTTGATGAGTATGGTATAGGGATTCCTGATGAAATGGAAGTAAAGATTGAACAAATGTTTTTCGATGAAAATCCTGATAGAGTTTCGTGGAATGAGATTGGTGAAGTTTTTGGGAACCATGGAATTATAGATGAATACATAGAAAATGTATTCAACCGTGTAGATTCAGAGGTTATTAAAAAAGCAAAATTGAAGGTAATTGTAGACTGTGGCAGTGGAGCTGCATGTTTTACAACCCCATATTTACTTAGAAAGCTTGGATGTGATGTTACAACAATGAATTGCCAACCTGATGGTTTTTTCCCCGGAAGAAATCCTGAACCTACTGCAGAAAATTTGGAAGAGCTAATTGAAGTTGTTAAGGCCACAAATGCGGACCTAGGAATAGCCCATGATGGTGATGCAGATCGTACAATTTGTATTGATGAAAAGGGAAATTTTGTTTTCGGCGATAAAACATTTGCATTGGTTGAGAAGGATATGCTCATAGAAAATGGTGGGGGAACCATAGTCACGACCGTAGCAACATCTGCTGCTATTTATGATATAGCAGAAGAATATGGTGGAGAAGTAATTGCTACAAGGGTTGGTGATCTTCTTGTGGCAAGAGAGCTTAAAGAAAGGAACGGATTATTTGGTGGAGAAGAAAACGGTGGTCTAATATTCCCCGACTTTGTGTATGGAAGGGACGCAGCTTTATCAACAGCCAAAATAGTTGAGATAATTGCAAAAGAAAATAAATCCCTTTCAGAATTAATAGAAGCGCTTCCTAAATATAGTTCTTCAAAGCTTAAAGTTGAATGCCCAGATGATCTTAAGAAGGATGTCATGGAAAAAATTGTAGATTCAACATGTAATTATGAATTAGATACCACAGATGGTGTTAAAATATTTAAAGATGAAGGATGGGTAATTATAAGACCATCTGGAACTGAACCAATTTTCAGATGTTTTTCAGAGGCTGAAAATGAGGAAGATTCTAAGAAACTAGCTGAATGGGGATTATCACTTGTTAAAAAAAGTTTAGAGTCTTAAT
>PLTK01000187.1 GCA_003164415.1 Methanobacterium sp.
CAACACCCAATAATTTTACAACCCCGTAAAATAGATAATATTTTATATTTAGTCAAGATAGAATAGTAAGTTTTTTTCTAATTTCTTTCATTTAATAGAATTTCATTAAATTTTTTTAGTGCTTTATCTACAACAGTGTCCATATTATAATATTTGTATTCTGCAAGTCTTCCAACCAGGATTAAATTGTTTATTTGTGCAGCTTTTCTAAAATATTTCATGTAAAGTTCATGGTATTCTTTCTGGGGTATTGGATAATACGGAATATTTTTATCTTTGTTGTATGTTTTTGGATATTCCTTTACAATACAAGTTTTTTCATTTTCCTGATTTGTGAAGTGTTTAAATTCAGTTATCCTAGTAAAATCCTGGTCATTGGGATAGTTCACAATTCCAACTTCTTGGAAATATTCGCAATCCAAGGTTTCAAATTCAAATTGCAATGATCTGTAAGGCAATTCACCAAATTCATAATTAAATAGTTCATCTATTTGTCCAGTAAATACCAATTTACCATCAAATTTTTCTCCACGAAAAAATATTTCATTATTTAAGAGTTTTATAACGACATTGAAGTCGGTATCCAACATTATTTTAATATTATGGTTTTTTACCATTTTGCCAAACATTTTATTATAACCATCAATAGGCAACCCCTGATACTTGTCCTGAAAGTATTTGTTATCTCTAGAAATATAAATTGGTACCCTCTCAGTTACTGATTGGTCTAACTCTTCGGGTGTGATTCCCCATTGCTTTTTTGTATAATTTACAAACATCTTTTCATAGATAAAATTTGCAAGGAATTTAAGATCTTCATCATCTGACTTTTCCTTCAGTTCTAAGATTGGAATTTTTGTTTTATGCCCAATTTTTTTTATCAATTTTTTTTCTAATTTTTCTGCTGTATCATAAGGTAATAATTCATATAATGTATTTAAATTAAAGGGTATTGGTACTTTTTTATTATCTATAAACCCCAAAACATGAAGTTGATAATTATTCCATTGGGTAAACTGTGATAAATATTCCCAGACTTCAATTAGGTTCGTGTGGAAGACATGGGGACCATATTTATGAACCAAAATATTGTTTTTATTGAAATAATCATAACAGTTTCCACCAATATGGTTCCGTTTTTCGATTATTAAAACTTTTTTATCTAGGATATTGGCTATTCTCTCTGCCATCACACAACCGGCCAATCCTGCACCGATTATTATATAATCATACATTTTTTTCACTTTTTTATTCATTTATTTTATTACGAAAGAATTTTATTGTTTCCTCTAAACCAGAATCTAACATGGTTATAGGTTGCCATCCCAAAACATTCCTTGCTCTAGTAATATCTGGACATCTCCGCCTTGGATCATCTTGGGGCAAGGATTTATGGATAATATCCGAATTTGATCCTGTTTTTTTTATTATAATACGTGCAAGATCCATTATACTATGCTCTTCAGGATTTCCAAGATTAATGACTTGACCATCTATGTTATCGATCGATGAAATCTTAAAAATTCCTTCGACTAAATCATTTATATAACAAAGACTTCTAGTTTGGCTTCCATTTCCGTAAACCGTTAGAGATTCATCTTTCAGTGCCTGAACAATGAAGTTGGGAATGACTCTACCATCATCAACTTTCATATTTGGACCATATGTGTTGAATATCCTTGGTATTCTAACATCTAAATTATATTTTTGGTGAAAAGCAATTGAAAGTGCCTCTGAAAATCTTTTAGCTTCATTGTATACCGAACGCCTTCCTATTGGATTAACATTTCCCCAGTAACTTTCATCCTGGGGATGTATTAATGGATCTCCATAAATTTCAGATGTGGATGCAAAAACATATCTGGCCCCTGTACACTGGGCTAATTCAAGGGTTTTTAGAGTTCCCAATGAATTTGATTTTAAAGTTTCCAAAGATAGTCTCAAAAAATCATCTGGACTAGCTGGACCTGCAAAATGTAATATTAAATCAAAATTTAATTTAAGATCTAAGTCCATTGTAATGTCATCTTCTTTAAAATGGAATGACGGAGAATCTTTTAATTTGTCCAAGTTATTTATATCACCTGTTATAAGATTATCAATTCCATATACCTCAAATCCTTCCTGAATAAACTTTTCACACAAATGACTTCCAATAAAACCTGAAGCACCAGTAATAAGAACGTTTTTCATTTAAAATCTCCATTTTTAACTCGTTAACGGTTTTTTAATTTGAAATACATTTTATTTATAACAAATTTTCATTAAGATTAAAAATTTATTTAAAACTCTTTTTGTTAATAATTTAAGAATTGTTTTTAATGTAACATATGAATCAACATTTATATTAGAATTTGTGAAATTTAAACACCATATTTCAATAATAATATAAAAAAAATTTCTTTCAAAGAAAAAAATTCATTGTAGCATTAAGTAATATATTTATTCGTCATATGCCCATGATTGTCCCTTTTTATATAGTAAATGTATATTTTTTTATGGGTTATTATAGTTTAATTTCAACTTATTATATTTTTTTTATTATCTTCTTTATAGAAATATATTAGGAATATGACAATCATAATTAGACTATAGCTTGCCCAAATAATTATAGATGGGTAGGTAGTTGTGTTTTTTCCACTAATTAATTTAATGATACCTATGATTATTGAGATGGTTAAAAGGAGCATTATAAACAATTGTGGAAGTATTTCTTTAAATGGTGTTTTGTATTTCCCTTTTTTTGGTGTTACTTTAAATTTTAATTTTTTATTGGTCATACCATAAATCAGTGCCTTTGTATAGACTGGGAACAAACTAAAAAACAATGCTTGTGCAAGGATTAGTTCTTTAAGTGGATAACCTCTTTCCCGGTAGCTTGTAACGGTTTGTGTTATGATCATCAACAAAAAGAGGTAGAATGGAATGTTTAAAGGGCCTAAAACTAGAGGTTTTACATTAAACATTAATACTGATACAGGATATAATAACCAGATGAATATTGCTACTCCAATGAAATACCATGATCCGTTTAATATTATATATTCCCACCATTGTATTGATTTTAGACTTTTTGGTTCTTTTATAGCCTTTTTTAAGACTTTTTTAGTATTTTGAAAAGTTCCATATGACCATCGTAATTGTTGTCCATAATATGCGGACAATGAAGGTGGTGCCAACCCCTCGGCATAGACCTTATCAATATAATGAGATTTGTACCCTTTACTGTGAAAAATGAATGATGTGGCTATATCTTCAGTTATACAGCTTTCATCCATTCCCCCGATCTTCTTTAAATCTTTTAATTTAATTATTACATTTGTTCCACATATATAGGCTGTATCGTTAACACATA
>PLTK01000015.1 GCA_003164415.1 Methanobacterium sp.
CCCTGCTTGTTGTCCGGTATTGGGACTGGCAGTCTTAGTTATGGTGAGTTGTGGTTCATTTGTTACAAGTGAAACAATTTGATTATTCGTAAACGTCTGCATGACTGTGTTGTTGTAGTTCACATTCATCAAATTGGTTAAGTACAACCCATTAGACATTGGATCTCCAGTAGCTGTGACAGTGAACAAAATATTTACTAAACTGGTTGGTTGACTTGAATTGTAAACATTCCCATAAAAGAATTCTAATGTATTTTGTGCACCATCAACCACTAAAGTAGGAACAACACCACTTAAACTACTCAAAGTATCATTAGTTGTTAATTGCCACTGCCCAGCCGGAGGAGGAGTGTTTCCCTGAGAAAGAGGTGCTTGACCAGTTGTAAACTCATCTGCTTGGAACATTGGAATCGGTAAATAATCTGTAACATAAAATTCTCCTAAATTGGTTGTTGGTACAGAAACTTGAAGTAAAAATGTAACTAGATCTCCAGGTCTGATCTGGTTGGTTGGACCAATATCCACACCATTTCTCTGAACATCATAGATCTCTTTTTCAGCAACAGGTGCAACTATCATCACCGACGTTGAACTTCCATCAGACACAGGATTGTTACTGTTAATTAATTTCGAATTTCCAGTTACTGCATTATTTACAGTGTCACTTGAAACAATTGGTAGGTCAGGATTTTCATAATTAACATTAATTTGAGATGAAAAATTTATATTACCCTGAGTTGCACTGTAATTACCTCCAGTATAATTTCCACCAGTTAATGTTCCAGTAATATTATTGTTTATCAAAAGCTGGGAAACATTGAAAGTTAAATAAGTTATCCCCGATGTTGAATTATAAAACATTTGAAACTCACTTGGATCGGTGATGTTGAATTTGAGATTAACAAGTCCAATATTTGGTAGGTTTAATGATAATGTGGGATTATGAGTAAGATCTGTTAAGAAAGTTTGACCATCACCTAAAGTATCGTTAATCACTAAATCATTCATTGAAAAATAGTCAGAAACCTGGAAGTTTACAGTGTAATTCAAAATATCAGTTGGCCGTGGTGCAGAGGGATTTGTTATATCTACAACATTTTTTTGGACTGCAAGGGATTTCAAGTAAAGTGTGTTATTTGCTGATGAGCTAATATTTGTACCATTATAAGTTCCAGTTACATTCGCCACATTAGTAGCGTTAACAGAAAGTCCGGTTACAGGATTAATCACTGATTGTGAGGAACTGTTTAGTAGTGGAGCAAAGACTTGATATGTGATGGTCTTAACATCACCTAAGATCCCTGTAAGATTGCCAAAACTTATACTTAATATTCCACCAGGGGTATTGGTTAAAGGGAGTGTAACAGGAGATCCACCATCATAATTGGTAACACCAATAAATTGAAGATTATTAGGAATTACATCACTGACAACTACATTATTAACTGTCCTGCCCGCTGCCACATCTACTGTAAGTGTATAAGTTATAGGATAATTCCTACCGGTAGCGGTTTCTTGTTCATGTGCATTACTTGTTTTGGCAAGTTCTATAACTGTAGGAGTTACTGTTGTTGTGACCTCGGTACCTCGAAGTGGTATGGTGCCTGTTGCATTTGCACCAAACCTGAACACAGGATATCCTGTTATGTTTAAAGGAACTCCTAATGTGGAATTACCTAATAAAAGGGCATTAACATTTATAACAGCTGTTGGTTGGCCCATTGTGAAACTACCAAGTGGATATATTAATGTATAAAAAGAATATCCTGGAGTTCCCGTTACTGTTAATCCGGTAAGAGGATCTGTAAGTACCCCCGAAATAGGGAAAATTAGTGGTGACGACACTGTTACTGGTGCGCCTAGAAAAGTAGCAGATTTAAGTTGTATTTGAGACGGAAGAATAAGCTGAACCACCGGTCCAAACCCAGTCATATTTCCTGTATTGTTAAAATTTAAGTTAAAAGTAAATGTCTGATTTAACAATTGTGTAGACGGGGCTGTTATACTGAGACTTGGCATTGGACCCAGCCTAAAATTTGCAAATCCATAGAAATTTTGACTTTGGTTTTCCTGAGTAACCACCACATTCTTAATTGATGGCACATGACCAGGATAACTTGCGGTAACACTATAATTCAGTGATTTACTTGTAAATGTCAGAATATATGAACCTTGAAGGTTTGTAATGGTTTTAGCTATAAAAGTACCGTTTACAGAATTTACTGTGACTATAACACCTGGGAATGGCTTTCCATTATCACATCTTGTGACGTTACCAACTATTTTAATGATTTTGCTATTGTTTAAACCGGTATTTGTATTATTAGTGAGATTATTAGAAGAAATGATATGACTAACCGAAGTTAGATTTGTTGTATTATTGGTGACATCTGCTGCTGCTGAAGTACCAGTGAAAGATATAATTACTAGAAAAATTATTGTTAAGAAAATCTTTTTATATATTTACCCCGCCCCCCCAATTAGTTGAAATAATATATTAAAAATTATTATATATATGTGAATTTGATAATTATAATTATAATCAAATATCAACTCATTTACATCAATAGTATTATTCTAATCTTATATAAAGTTATTTGGGCACTCACAAACAAGTTTATTCGAAATTATTTTGGTGACTATCCTCACAAAATGTTTTAAAGATAGTGAATTACTTTTATAGTGTTCCTGCTTTAAAATTGGAATGTTTTTTTTAATATATTAACGAACTAGATGCTTTTTAATTTTGACTAACAGTTCAAAAAATCAATGAAATATTCAATATTTTAATAAAATAGTTTTGTCAGTAAATCTTTTTTGAAATCATATCAAGTACAATTCAAGAATTGAATATTCTAAAAATATCTAAAAAAAAATAGAAAATGTGGTGGAAATTCCACCTTTAAAAAATTATTTCATTGAAAGTGCATCTTTTGGACACGGTTCAATACACTGATCACAGAGTATACAATACCCTTTAAGAGGTACTTTTTCTCCTGTGAGTTTGAGCATGTTGTACGGACATACTTCAATACAGTCACCGCATTCTGTGCATTTATCAGGGCTGAATGAGATCCTGTTTCGTTTAACGACTTTGCCGTCAACTACTTTATCGATCTCTGAAATGGTCAGTGCACCTTCAGGACATGCAGTTGTACATGCACCGCAACGTGTACACATTGCATATGATGGTTCTGCATCCGTTTTGATATCACCCGGTACTTCCATTCCAGTATTTGTTACCACTCTGATTGCATCAGTAGGGCATATTCTTGCACATGCACCTATATGGTCACATTTCTCTTCATCCCAAACTATTCCTTCTTCAGATGCTGGTTTTGCAGGTCCTAATTCAACTTCAAGTTCTATTGCATCTACAGGACACAGCTGTTCACAGAGACCGCACGCTGTACAAATCTCCGGTAGTTCAACTGATAATGTAGATGATTTAGGAACTATGAAGTCTCCAGGACATGCTTCAACACAGACGTTACATCCTATACAGGTGTCTTCGTCTACTTTAAACTCAAGCATTTCTTTGGAACGTTTTTCTGGTTTCTTGCCTGATATGTATACTGCATTCCATGGGCAGGTCTGTGAACAGACTCCACATTTGATACAGGTTTCCTCATCAATGACAATACTTCCACCAATTTCATCGAGGGTTATGGCATCTACGGGACATTCATCCACACACATACCACAGCCAACACAGTCCACTATAGCTATAGGTCCACTTATGTCAACATCAACCTTGTTAGGTTCTTTGACACCCTCAACACCTATAACTTCAACTGGGCAAATGTCAACACATTTCTCGCACATTACACAGTATCCCTCTAAAGGTACTTTGCTCATCTTACCTTCATCAAGTTTCAATACCTGTGGTGGGCAAATTTCTACACAGTCACCACATTCATCGCAAAGTGACGGATTGTAAGTTACTCGAGATTGTATTA
>PLTK01000116.1 GCA_003164415.1 Methanobacterium sp.
ATGAATAAATCGAACTTCGTTATAGTTTCGTTTAACGAAGTAAATTTATAATTTTTCAAACTTCAATAAAGGGTTATTTTGATGTTAATGAGTAAAAAAATGCTTTTATGGCATTATATTAATTGTAATAAAAATTATTATTCTTTACAGTATTACTAAATATATTATTTTCTAAGATTATTACTTTTGAACATAGGTAAATCAAGTGATTAAATATTAATTAATTAAACATGTAATAAATAGTCAAAGTAACATAATTACCTACCTTACTGTTAATATACATACAACTATATCAATTTTGATAAATGTTCCATTTTATTACTTATAATTCTAAATATTTTTATATTCTTTTTCGTTTAATATTCTTACAATAAATTTACTTTAGGGTTGTTTCAAATTTTACTTGGAAAATAAAATTTTTAGANNATATAATTTTAAAAAACCAAAATTTTTTAATGTATATTATTCTACAGATATATTTGATGATCAAATTTCTAGAATAGAATGATAATATTATTACAATTTCAAAATATTATTTAAATCAAAAAAAACTAGAATTTAAAATTTATAGGATTAAAAAAATAACTTAATTTCTGTGATCTAAATATTTTCAGAACTTACCTTCATGGCATTTTCAATACTATTCTCTAACAATTTACTATTTATCTCATCTTTGACCAAATAATCTTGGGCTCCTCTACCCACAGCACTAACTGCAAAAATATCCTGTTTAAGTCCAGTCAATACAATTATCGGTAAATCAGGAGCATTATATTTCATTATGTTGAAAGTGTCCATTCCTTCACTATCCGGAAGGCAAAGATCAAGAAGTATAAGGTCAAAGTGATCCTTAACCAAAATTTTAATACCATCATCTAGACGATTGGTTTGAAATATATCATAATGAGGATTATCATTCTCATTTAACATTTCAAGTATAGATCTAGCATCTCCAGGATTATCTTCCACCAATAAAATTTTTATGGGCTGTTTTTTCATTTTCATCCCTAAACTATCTTTCTATGTATTATTTATGGTCCTTGTAAGTAATATATTTATCTATAGAAATTCGTAGAATGATTGAAATTATTTACAATAATTATAATTAATTAATGTAGATATTATAATTAATTAAGAATTAGTTATCAATTACAATGGTTTTTAATTCCCCTTTCCAGTTAAAACACTATTTTTTCTACCATAAAAATAATAAATAGCCAGGCCTATTGCAAGCCATACAATAAATCTTATATGTGTTATTGTTGGCAATTCAGTTACAAGGAATAAACAGAATAATATCGCCAAAATAGGCACTAAAGGTACTAAAGGAGTCTTAAATGGTCGTTCTAATTCGGGTTTTTGTATTCTTAAAATTATTACAGCAGCTGAAACTATTATAAATGCTGCCAGCGTTCCAATATTCACTAATTGTGCTAATTCAGTGATTGGTAGAAAAGCTGCAATTAGAGATCCTACAATACCTACAACAATTATCCCATTGGTGGGTGTTCTAAAATCTTTATGTAACCTTGAAAAAAATTCCGGGAGCAAACCATCTCGTGACATTGCAAAGAACACCCGACTTTGACCAAAGAAGCTGACTAAAAGAACAGAAGTTATACCGCACAAAGCCCCAATAGATATTACAATATTAGCCCACTGAATTCCTAGATTTGCTAATGCAAAGGCAACAGGAGCAGCAGTTTCTTTATAAGTATAATATGGAAAAATTCCATTTAAAACACCTGACACAGCAATGTAAAGTATTGAACTAATAATAAGAGAACCTAAAATTGCAATTGGAAAGGTTTTTTTCGGATTTTTAACCTCTTCAGCGGCAGTGGTTATGGCATCAAATCCAATATACGCAAAAAATATAATTGCAGCACCTTTAAACACTCCGGTCCAACCATAGGGTAAAAATGGATGGTAATTAGCCGGGTGAATATAATTTACTCCTATAGTTATAAAGAGGAGTATAACTGCCAGTTTAATAACTACTATTACTGTATTAACCTGTGAGCTCTGTTTTGCTCCACGAATTAATAACCAAGTTATCCCTGCTATTATAACTACTGCGGGAATATTAATTATCCCTCCATCAATTCCAGGGGGGTTAATTAGTTGTGGGGGTAAATTTAATCCCAGTGAAGTGAAGATATTCACTATATAACCAGACCATCCCACTGCAACAGCTGCAACTATAAGTAAATATTCTAAAATAAGGTCCCATCCTATAATCCATGCAAATAGCTCCCCTAAAGTTGCGTAACTATATGTATAGGCACTTCCAGCAACAGGTATCATTGATGCAAATTCAGCGTAGCACAGCGCTGTAAATAAACACGCAACGCCCGCAATAACGAATGACAAAATAATACCCGGTCCAGCATAGAGTGCAGATGCAATCCCGGTCAATATAAATATTCCTGCCCCAATTATGGCACCAACACCCATTAAAAGAAGTCCAGAAGTGCCTAAAACACGTTTAAGTCCTTTGTCTCCTTCACTGGTTTCTAATAACTGATTGATGGATTTTTTCCAGAAAATTTTTCTTGTCATAAAACCTGCGTAAAATTTAATTGTAATGGTGAATATTACCTATTGAACACTCGAACCTTTATTATTATTGTCATATGTCAAATTAATAAATTTAATACAGGGTATGGATAAATTATTATTTAATATAAATTAAAAATAGTGATAATTAAGTAATAACAACAATAATTGATTTTCATACATTTTTAGCATGTTTTTTTCCGCATTTCTTTATCCAAAATAACTCCTTTAACAACAAATCACCATGTCCCTTAGGATTGCTGCAGATCTTAGAGATCCTCTCATCATCAATATGATCGAGTATTAATTCCCATTCACCAAGATTACTGTAAATATCTTTTTTAATATCATAAACCCTTAATTCAAAGAGTTCAAGAACAGAGTCTATGTCTTCATCAACATTCAACATTCGAATATGTTCTTCAATTACATTGGGGAGTAATATGCATAACTTAATTTGTGTAATCAAATAAGCTTCGTATGAATTTTCATAGCTAACATCGTTAAGGTTTTTTAATCCATTTATTGGATCTTCAATCACCCTATCTGCATCTAACTTTTGATTATTATTAATATAGTAATTAACAATCTCATCTATTGTATCATCAAAACTATTTTCAAGATGTATCCTGTAGGTCAACATTTTCTCAATAATCTGAACTCTCTCTTGGTTCTCGGTGATGTTGAATACCTCCCAAATAAGACTAAATCTTTTTTAAAGCCATTTTTTTAGTAAATTATCTATTTGAGTTTAATACCATCTGTAACTGGGAGATCTCTAAGCCAACCTATATCACTTTTGTAAAGCATTCTAATGTCTGTTATTCCTAATTTTAACATGGCCAGTCTTTCAATTCCAAGTCCAAATGCTAATACAGGTGTCTCAACACCTAATGGTTCTAAAACTTCTGGTCTGAACATTCCAGAACCTCCTAATTCTATCCAGCTTTCCTTTTCTGGCAGGTATATTTCACACTCCGTTGATAAGTAGGTGTAGGGGAAGTATGCTGGTCTGAATCTTACCTTAAATCCTAATTTGTGATAAAACTCTTTTATTATTCCTAATAAGTTTTTATAATTAATATCTTCAGCTGCAACTATTCCCTCGACTTGGTGAAATTCAGGTAAATGCTTGTATGTTATCGTTTCCCTTCTGAATACCCTTCCAACACTGAACATCTTAAGCGGTGGTTTTTTTTCGGATAAGAACCTAGCAGAAACACAAGTAGTGTGTGTTCTTAAAACAGATTGTTTAGCTATTTCACGGTCCCAATTGTATTGCCATCCTTCTGAACCTGTTGTACCCCCATTTTCATGAACATCTGATACTCTTTTTACGAGATCATCTGATGGTAATTTTGAGTGTTTGGGATTTTTAATGTAGAAAGTGTCTTGCATTTCACGGGCAGCGTGGTCTTGTGGTTGGAAAAGACAATCAAAATTCCAGAAAGCAGATTCTAAAATATTTCCACTCGATTCTGTGAAACCCATATTAAGGAAAACCTCTCTTATTTCCTCGATGATCCTTGTTAAAGGATGGATCTTACCTGGAAATGTTTCTGGATGTTCTGCATTTATATCATAACTTCTGAACTTTAACGACTTCCATGAGCCTGTTTTTAATTGTTCATGTGTTAACTGAGTTGCTGTAGGAGTTAGGTCAATACCCAATTTTAATATTTGTTCGCCCTTATCTGTAACTATTAATAGATAATTCACATCTTTTTTTACATTAATAATTCCTTTTCTCTGTTTTAAAAGATTGTAACCGGTTTTTAATATTTTAGATGGTTCTAAAAATAGGATCTGTTGCATTTCAAGCAATTTTGTAAGGAATTGTTCATCGTTGGACTCGGTTCCTAAAGCTTTTTGACCATCACCGGTAATTTCTATAATTCCCCTATTTATAACAGCCCATTTCTTCCTTACGAGCCACCCTATAGCAATTTTAACTTCAGAAGCATTTAACCCTGTTTCTTTGCTTATATCTTTCATTGGAATGGAATTTTTCATGCCTAAAGATTTTAATATGGTTCTTTCGGGTAAACCCTGTTCAGCATATTGTTTACCATTATCTGTTAGGCTTATAATATCATTAACATCCTTCTGGACCTTTATTAATCCTCTGGATTCGAGAATTCCTGCAGCACTCATAACAGATTTTATATCCATATTTTGGGATTTAACAATCTCTTCGGGTGTTGCTTCGTATCCTTCTAATTCCAATCCCTTCAGAACTTTTTTTTCGTATATATGTAATTCATCAATAATCTTCTGGAGTTCTGTTTCGTTCATATTATCAATTCCTGAAATAAATTAATGTGATCTCTTAATATAAAACTTATATAAATTAAAATTTGTCATTGTATTCATCTAAAAGAGCAACCATCACAGATGATGCTGTTAAATCAGCTGTTGTGCCGGGATTTAAACTTTTTTTAACAAGATCTTTATCGAAATCATTTATCATGTCAACACCTTTATCTGTCAAGATTCCGCCTTCGGCTATTATTAAACGTGCATCTTCCGATACTTTTTGGGCGGTTTCAATATCATACTTTCTTGCAA
>PLTK01000053.1 GCA_003164415.1 Methanobacterium sp.
TAATATAATTTTTATTAGTTAAAAATGTTACGTATTTAACTATAATTGGGATATACAATAAACATTAAATAATATATTATTAATAAATTCTTATTTATTAAAAAACATATTATTTAATGATTTTTTATTCGTTGATATATTTCTCCATTATTTCTTCCCAATCATGTGAAGGTGAAAGATACTCTTTTTCTAAATGTGTAGCTATAGATGGAATAGGAACATACAATGTCCATCGTTTACCTCTAAAAATTTGGGTTTTATTATATAATAATATTTTATATAAGCTTTTTAATACAAATAGGTTTTTGCTTGATTTTATTAAAATTTTAGGGCTGTTCATGCTATGCTTTGTTATACTTAACCATAGCCCCAAATCAGTATTTCCTTTTTCATATGTTAAAAAAGTATTTTTAGTTTTCTGAAGTACACTTTTAGTTGTGAGAAATGTTAAACATGTTGAACCTGCAGTTCTCCAGTGTCGATTCTTTGATAATTTGATGGAAGTTTTATATTCATGTATAGTATTTTTATAATAATCCAAATGATCATATGGGGATACAAAATCAACATCTTTATTCTCTTTTAGAAAATCAAACATATCACGAAACTGATTTGGAAGATAAAAATAATCATCCTCAGCAAAGTAAATTATTTCTGAGAACTTTTGATTCAAAAGTAATTTTATCTGAAGACTAAAAGTGGATTGGTTTCCAATTCCATCTAATTCTATAAAATTTAAATCTTCGGCATCAAAATATTTTAAAAAAAGATCTTTATATTTTGGAGGGCAATTATCTAATAATACAAACATTTTGACTTTAAGGTCTCCTAACGAGTTTTTAAACGATTTTAAACAAAATTCAGATAATTTATATTTATCATCACTAAAAACTGCTGGAGATCCAGAAATTTTAGGATAAATTCTGTAAGCTACCGTTAAATCAGTTTTTATTTCCATTTTTAGCCCCTATTCTAATTATTTCTATAACAGGATCTCTTGTTTTTTTCGTGTTTTGGCAATAATTAAAAATTGGAATGCTAATAAATTCGGTCTGATAATTCCAATTGAATGAAAAATTTTAGAAAATTTATTTACATCTCCAACCGATAAATCAAATACAGAAATTTCAAACCCCGCATCATTAACCAATTTCCTAACACTTTTTTCATTGAAAAATCTTAGATGACTATTATCTAAAATTCCATATTCACTATATTCAAAATTACCAAACAACAATTGAAGTCTTATTTTCCAATTAGCAATATTCGGAACTGAAATTATTATATAACCCTCATCAGTTAAATAGTTCTTAAATGTCTTTAATACTTCTAAAGGATCTTTTAAATGTTCTAAAATATCTGCAAACACAATAACATCAAAATAATTTAAATATTCAAGATTTAGATCTACTGATTCAACATCTCCAATTATTACTTCATTACAGAAACTTTTTGCTTTTAAAGCAGCTTCAGTATCCAGTTCAATACCAACTACTGTGCAGTTATTTTGATATATTCTCTTTGATAATAAACCTTCAGAACAACCCACATCGAGTACCTTTTTATTTTTCCCAATAGAATGTACTATTTTCTGATGGACACTATAAGGATTAGGATTATAATAATCATATTTTGACATCTTTGAACTCCATTATAATCGACTAGTTTCTTTATAAATATCTATATAATCTTTAGCAATCTGTTCCCAACTAAAATGTCCTTTTACCATTTCATATCCATTTAAAGCCATGCTTTTTCGAAACTCTTCATGCTTGATCATTTCATCTATTGCTCTTGTTAATTCCAATACATCTTTTTCCGGAACAAGAGTACCGTTGACTTTATCATGAACAATATCTGGTATCCCGCCGATATTGGAAGCTATTACCGGCACTTTACATGCCATCGCCTCTAATAAAACTACACCTAAACCTTCTGTATTTCCCTGAGAATCAACTATGGAGGGTAAAACAAAAATTTCAGAGGAATTATATAAATCTAACAGTTCCTCCTCCGACACATTACCCAATATCTCAACAGTTCCTTCTAATTTTAATTCTTTAATCTGTTTTTTAATTTGATTCTCTAATGGACCTGTACCAACAATCTTTAATTTTACATTATCGTGTATCTTGAGAATTTCATTTATAGAATTTATAAGATATTCAAAACCTTTTCTTTCTATTAAATATCCTACAGATAATATTTGAAACATTTTTTTATCTTTCAAAACATTATAAGGTCTAAAGATATTTGTATCAACACCAAAAGGTATTATTTCAAGTTTATTTTTTTCCAATCCATTCTCTAAACTCACTTTAAATGTTTCAGAGCTATTAGTTATTGTTTTAAATGAATTTTTAACTAAAATTTTAAGTAGTATCGTCGTATGGTATCTTTTAGATAAATACACTTCTTCTCCATGGATTGTGTTTATATAGGGGATATTATTAAAAATTTTTAAGAATAAAGCACCTAACCCATTTGGAATAGGCCATTGAACATGAATCACATCCATTTCTTTCAATTTACGTGAATTTAATATATTGAATAGGATAAAGGATAAAAATTGTATTTTTACAAAAATACCTTCTTTAACATTATCGATCATTCCGGATCTTCCACACAGCCTTTGGAATCTTCTAGGATAAAAATAATTAAATTTCTCAACATGAACACCATCTAAAACATAATCTGTTTTATCTCCACTGAATGGGGCCAATATACATACTTCATGCCCCTGGTTAACAATCTCTCTCATCAACCGGTGCACAAATATCCCATGGGGATCCCCTTTAAATTCAGGGTATACTGAGGTTATAACTCCAATTTTCATCTCTTACCTTCAATAAATTTTCGATCATGCGTCTCTTTTATATACAGTTACATTTCCAAACTGTTTAATTAACATGTATGAACTCATATGAAGTCCTGGACTGTCAGATAAATAATATTCAGCATTATTAGCTACCAAATAGTTATTTAGTATAATACCATTTTTAGGATTAGTATTAGTTCCATTTAAAAGAGGTGCTTGTTTTACTTTGGTATTAAGATACCAGCTGAAATTAGGCGGTAAATCAGAATATATATTTTTGTTTTTATAATCTGAATCATAAAATGTGAGCCATTGGCTTGCCATTTCTGTATGTTTATATGCTACTGTTACATCATTATTCGCATGCATAATACTTGGTAGTTCACCTGCAGTTGAAAATAGTATAAATGCTGTTAAAATTACTGTTATTACTATTAAAACTACATTAATATTTTTTATCTTAAAATTTAGTGCATTAGAAACTATACTTAACCCTAAAATCATAAAGTAAACGACCGGAGGCGCCATGAGTAAGAAATATCGGGAATCTTTGATAACAAAGATACTGCTAAATGTGAAAAATACCATAAACCACATAAAAATCAGGATATGTAAATCTACATCATTTATTTTATTCTTTGTTAGTTCATAAAATAGATATGCTAACGGTAACAATAAAACCTCATTTATAACATAAGTGGTCCTATCAAAACTTCCTAAAAAGATGATTCCTAACAAGACAAACGCTATCAATTTAGTATTAATTATTTTACTTTTTAAATTCTTATTATCTATTAATTTGAAATTATTTCCTTTAAAAATTTTTAATGATAAACTTAAAAAAATACCAATAATAATAATCATTATAATTAAAATCCCTTGTGTACCAATATAACTTGGAAAATTTTCAAGGAAGAAAAATACATTCGGATTATAAGATGCGCTTCCGGTTGCAGCCGATGCAGATATTGAAGTTGCAGAAAAATTAATAAAAGGGTAGATTATATTCCCAAATTGTTCGTAAAAAAATATGAACACTGGGACAATTACTATTATCGAAGCTGCAATTCCTAAAATAAAATTTTTTAGATCGACTTTAGACTTATTAATCAAGATATAGAGTAAAATTGGAAATATCAAAAGTCCTGAATTGTATCTAGTTAAAAAAGCTAACATTGTAAAAGGAAATGCTAAATAAAATATTCTCGAATCTTTTTTCACAGATAATACCGTTAAATATATGGCCCAGATCGAAAAAGATACACTAGCTAGATCTGAAAACCCAAATCCCAAAAATAACAATACAATCGGAAAACTTACATATAGTAAAGTACCTAAAAAGCTTTCAAGATCATTGAATTTGATTTTCAAAAGTAAATACAAACCAATAACTCCAAATATAAATAATAGTCCGTCGACAATAAAAATTGTGTTGACTGAAATATATCCTAGTCTGAATACCAAATATATTATGAATGAAAATACTGGAGGTCTTAATAGATCAGAATATCCTGCATAGTGACCCAAGTAGAACATTGCATTAGAGAGGAATACGAAACTATCGGATGTAGGTCCTATATTGGTTTGAATCAATATTCGATAGTATGTGATAGCACTAACAATTATTAGTAATAAAACAGAGATAATAATCGAAATAATATTTTTTTTAAGGAAACCCTTTAGTTTAATAGTTTTGTTGTTAGTACTATCTATTTTATTCAAAGATAATCACCAAATTTTTAATAATTGTTTTTATTTAAAAAATTTTATTAATAAATGAAGTTTATTGACAGATTGAAAGAATATAAATAAGTATTTTAAACAATATTCACTTTCTTTCATATATTATCACATTTCCAAGCGCATTATCAAATTCTTTAAGGGGTTTGTACGATGTTAAGTTAAGTCCGGGTCTTACACAGAAATAATAATCAACATTATTGTTAACCAAATAATTATTGAATTGGTTGCTATCTGCTTGATTAAATGTATTGTTTTTTGCCGCCCCTACATCTGCAAATGACTCATTATTTTTAAAAATAGGCACGGGTTTAACATTCATCTTAAGATACCAGCTGAAGCTGGGCCACAGGTCTGAATAAATATTTTGATTTTTGTAATTGGGATCATAACTCATAAACCATTGACTCGCCTGTTCAACTTGTTCATTTGTAACCAATAAATTGTTATTATTACTTAGAATATTTGGCATTTCATTTGCTGTCGATAAAAGTAATATTATGGTCAGAATAATTGCGAATGTGGGAAATAATACATTTATATTTCTGATTTTTATTTTTACTTCGGTAAAAAACTTGCTAAATCCTAAAATTATAAAGTAAGACACTGCCGGTAACATCAGCAGGGAATATCGGTTATTCTTTACTATAAATAACGTGTCGAAAATGAAAAATACCATAAACCAGATTAAAATTGTAACATGGATATCCATGTCTTTTATTCTATTTTTAGAAAGGTCGTAGAGGATACACGATATTATAAAGAATAAAATTTCGCTAACAACATAAATAGTTTTATCAAAACTTCCTAAAAAGATAATTCCTAATATAACAAGAATTATCACTTTTATTTTTGTAATGTTATCGATCTTAAATTGCTTCAAACTTCCTAATAAATGTCTATTATTTGGATTTACAAATTGATTAACCGCATATACTAAAATTCCCAATGCCATAACTATGAGAAATATGAATCCTTGAATCCCAATTATTGCCGGAAATAACTGTATATAATAGAATATATTAGGGTTATATGCTAAACTTTCTGTAGCTGCAGAAACTGAAGTTGATCCTGCCCCAGAACTAATAAATGGGGCTAATATATTCCCAAATTTTTCATAAAAAAATATGAGAAATGGTATTATTACAATTATCGATGCTGTAAATCCAATAAATAACTTCTTAAATTTAATTTTATCCCTGTTTACAGAAAGATAAAAGATTATTGGTAATATTAAAAGTGCATTGTTATATCTTGCCAAAAATGCAAACATGAAAAATGGAAAAATCAGATAAAATAGCCTTGAATCTTTTTTTACAGCCATTATAGTGAGATAAATTGTCCAAATTGAAAATGAAATACTTGATAGGTCTGAAAAACCAAATCCTAAAAGTATTATAACTACTGGAAATGTTGCATAAATTAATCCGCCTAAAAAACTTTCAAGATCATTGAACTTGATCTTTAAAAGCATATACATCCCAATTACACCAAATACAAACAATCCACCATCAACTGCAAATATGGTGTTTATTGAAGTGTAGCCCAGTCGAATAAATAGTGATATGATAAATGGGAACAATGGAGGCCTTAATAAATCTGAATATCCTATTCCATGGCCTGCAAATACCAGAGCATCTGTGAAAAAATCTATACTATCAGAGACAGGTCCTATTTGGAGCTGGATTAGTATTTTATAATATGTGATTGTACTCACGATTACAGTCAATAAAACTAATAAAATAATTGAGTTAGAATTGTTTTTGAGAAAGTTCTTTGCTCGGTTTTTATTAGAGTTATCATTCGATTTATCCAATGGATTCACCTTATATTGCTTAATTTTATATTTGTAATAAATCTATTGTTAACATATTATAAATTTCAGAGTCTTAATCATAAATATATTAGATAATAGATGATTATTAATTATAATAACTTTTATATATACTGATTTTTTATTCTTAAGTAGATATAAAGCTCTATCAGTTTGTTTAAAAATTTTGTTCAGAATCTTTATTCTTTTGTAAAATAAATATCTTCATTCATTCTAGGGATCATTGCAGTTAAAACACATTGTTCGGTATTCTCGGTCCTGTTGAGCATATCCCTTGAAAGAGTACTTACAGCGCCTTTTTTAGTTCCTAGATTATCAATTCCAGTAATTCTGTCCATCACATCTCCAACTTCGAGTCCGCTTAGAACATTATTTATCACTTCAGGAGGATATTCAAATCCAGAACTAACACCTAGAGTAATTTTTTGTCCATCAAATATGGCACACCATTGCAGATCTATATATCCGGTTAATGTGTTGGGTGTTTCCATTAAACCGGATTCTATACCAACGCCTAGATCATAATCATTAGAATAAGCTGTTTTAGCTCTATTTATTGCGCCTTCTATGGTCTGATCGAGTCCAAATGGTTGGTCAGGAACACCGGAATCCACATCTTTTGAAGTTATATCTATTTTGCCGTAGATCTTCTCTAGAATATTTCTAGTTGCGTTCAGTTTTACTGGGTTTAATGATCCAACTATTACTTTCATTTAGATATCCTTCTTACAGTGTTAGATAAAATTTGTGAATTTAGGTCTTATTTTGTTACCCGGATTATGGTTCCCATCTTATCGATCTCGCCCTTTCTTATTCGAGTAGATGAAATTGGTTTTCCATCATCTGCTAATACCATTCCAATGGTTACTATGTCTAATGGTTCCATTTTCTTTTCTTTTCTTATTTTGTTGATTTTGAATGCTGTGGGTTCTGTTTCTTCACTCACAACGATTGCGTCCATTGTTTCATCTGTTGTGGTTGTTCCGAATGGATCGTCCAGTTGTTTTATTTCATAGTTTTGGTGTTTCTTTTCGAGGAGCTTTCTAAGGTTGGACATACGAATATTGCAAGGTTCTATTCTGCCCTTTACTCCTCCAAATTCATTTGAAGTAACTCCAATAACTACATATTGGCCTATTTGAAATGCTATATCAATAAGTCGTTTGTGTCCGTAGTGGAATTTGTCAAATGTCCCCCCTACCGCGACCTTTTTATATGATTTTTCCATTGTTTATTCTACCTTTAAGTTTTAGATATCTTGATTATGTAGCGGTCAGATAATATAATTATGCTGCTTGAACACAATGCAATCGTCAAGGACATACGCAAAGTTGACCTTAGATTTGCATCATGCTATCCGAATCTTTACAGAAGTGCCATGTCATCATTAGGATTCCATATAATATACGATTTTTTAAATAGTAGAGAAGATATTTACTGTGAAAGAGTTGTTTATCCAACGTCTAGAAGTCTTGAAACAAGTACATATCTTAAAGAATTTGATATTGTAAGTTTTTCACTCCAATACGAACAGGATTATTTTAATGTTTTAACAATGTTAAAAAATGGTGGAATACCACTTAGAAAGGAGAATAGAAACTCAACCCATCCACTTGTTATTGCAGGAGGTCCATGTGCAAGTTCAAATCCATTGCCCATGAGTAAATTTATAGACCTATTTGTTGTTGGAGAAGCTGAGGTAATACTGGACGAGTTATTGGATAAATATCTTGAATTAGATGATCCTAGAAATAATTTAGAATCATTCCAGGATATAGATGGTGTTTATCTACCGGATCATCCGGTTAAAATGATAACTGTGCCGGATCTTAAGGATGCATGCCAC
Source organism: Methanobacterium sp. (assembly GCA_003164415.1). Lineage (GTDB taxonomy): Archaea > Methanobacteriota > Methanobacteria > Methanobacteriales > Methanobacteriaceae > Methanobacterium_B. Next base: position 8,239 of record PLTK01000053.1, read on the forward strand.
CCAATAAGACAAGTCTTCCCAGAAACAGATAAAAAGGAATATATACCCGCCTTTGGAATGGCATTTTTATTGGAGGTATCTCGTGGATGCACAAGGGGATGTCGTTTCTGTATGGCCGGATGCATATACAGACCGCGAAGAGAAATGCCAGTTAAAGACCTTTTTAAGATTGCTGAAAAGGGCGGAAGTGCAACTGGACTTAAAAAAATTGCATTGATAGGTGCGGCTGTTTCAGATCATACTAAAATGGAAGAATTATGTGAGGGACTTCATGAAATGGGATTTCAGGTAACAACACCCTCGCTTAGGATTGAATCTATCACGGATAACTTGCTCGAAATCCTAAAACAAAGCGGACTTAAAACCATTACAATTGCACCAGAATCGATTTGGAAGATAAGAAAGGCTGCTAATAAATCAATAACCAATGATATGATCGAGAGCACAATTAAAACTGCGTTTAAACACAGTTTGAATGTTAAACTTTATTTCATGTTAGGACTTCCAACAGAAGATAAGAGCGACATCGTATGTCTAGGAGATTATATTAAGGAACTTATCAGGATGGGACAGAGAAAAAATCAGGTACGTTTGAGTGTAAACCCATTTATACCAAAACCACATACACCGTTTCAGTGGGAAGTATTCAACTTAGATGAGCTCAAATCAAAGATAGACTACATAAATTCAATTATCAAAATAAAATCATTTAAGATTGAAAATCCAAAAAATGCCCTTATACAATATGTTTTATCAATGGGTGGCCAAGGTTTGGGTGATGTTCTTGAGCGTTCCATGAATGAAAAGATTTCAGTTAAGGAGTGGGGGGAATTAGCTCATAAATGGAATATAAACGATAAACTTCCATGGGAAAATATCGATGTTGGGATAAACGATTCTTTTCTTAAAGATGAATATAACAATGCATTAAATGGAAATTTAACTCCATGGTGTGAAGAATTTGGATGTTATAACTGTGGAGCATGTGATTAAATTTATACTTTAATTTACTACTTTTTTATTTGAAAACTTATCCAAATCTCCTTCTGGTTCTGATTATCAGTTCACGTACCTGTTTAATGAATTTTGCAAGAAATATTTCATCCCTTTCAATAGTCTGCGAAACATAATCCTCTCCTTCCCTCAACTCTTTTCTAGCTGTTTTTATCTCGGTTCTAGGGGCAAATATTGCATAAACTGGTATACCTAGAATTATTAAAATGCCCCCTATAATTATCTGGTTAAGTGCACACTGGGACATTATATAAATCGCCACAAGTACTCCTAAAACAGGCACTATCCATGGCAGTTTAAATCCTCCTGAATTATATATTTTTCTAAGAGGAAATACAGAGACACACGTTAAAAGATAGCAGAATAACAATGTAAAAACTGACAAAATTATAAGTTGACTTATGGTACCGAATACAGCTGCTACAAATGTTACAATACCCTGAATTATTAGAGAAACGTATGGTGTTTCATATTTCGGATGTACTTTGGCAAACATTCGGGGTAACAATCCATCTGCTGCCATTGCGTAAGGAATACGTGCAGCTGATAAAATTCCAGCTTCATCAGACCCTGAAATTGAAAGTAAAGCACCTATACTTAAAAATCCGGCACCAATTGCACCTACAAGTGTGTAACCCGCTAGGGAAAGAGGGGCTGTTGATAATGAAAGTTGCATCCATGGAACCAGACCCAGTATTACGAAATTGGTTATAACATAAAAAAGAGCAATAACTCCCATTCCAATACCAATTGCTAATGGTATGGTTCTTTTTGAATCAATTATCTCATCAGAAGGAACAGTAACTAGTTCAAATCCAACATAAGCCCAAAATATCAGTACAATAGCACTTCCAAGGCCACCAAATCCTAGGGGTGCTATTGGTGTGAAATTTGCAATTAAAAGTGCTGGTTTCAATATAAAATATGCAATACCTGCAATTGTAAATATTAGTATTGGGGCTACTTTAAGAATTGTTAGGATATCATTGGCCTTACCAGCTTGACGCACACCATAAAAATTGATAAATGTTAAAAATAGTACAAAAAGGAATTTGATTATGATCTGAAAAATTTGAGGCATGTTTGGGATAAAAAATTCGAGATATGCAACAAAGGCCAATGGAAATACAGCTATTGAACTCCACTCAGCCAGTAAAAGAGACCATCCAGCAATAAATCCAGTAAAATTTCCAAAAGCTCTCCTTGCATAGGCATAGGGGCCCCCAACTTCCGGCACTAAAGATGAACATTCTGCAAAACATAAAGCTATTACAATAGCCATAACTCCTGCTATTAACCATGCAAACACTGCAAAAGGACCTAAAAGTCCTGCTCCAAATGATGCTGCAATATATATATCTGCACCAACAATTGTACCAATAACCAAACTCACAACATCATAAAGACCCAATGATCTATTTAACCCTGACATAATTCGATATATATAATTGAAAACAAAAATAAGTATTGGTAGAAATTATGGAACCTTCAAAACGTGTTAGATCAATAAATCTTTCTGAGATAAGGAAGATGTTCGAAAAAGCAGATAAAAATTCAATAAACCTTGGACTTGGAGAACCCGACTTCAACACCCCCGAACATATAATAGAAGCCGCTTCAATCGCTATGCGACAAGGTTTCACCCATTACACATCAAATATGGGAATTTTAGAATTAAGAGAAGCCATATCAAAAAAGCTTAAAATAGATAACGGTATTAATGCCTCTCCAGAAACTATCCTGGTTACTGTTGGTGCCAGCGAAGCCATATATATGTGTATGCAGGCATTAGTAGACCCNNGGTATTGCTCGTGGAGTACAACTTAAATTAGAAAATGATCTCAAAATGACATCTGAAGACATAACAGATGCAATAACTGACAAAACCAAGGCCATTATATTGAATTCACCTTCAAATCCCACCGGAAGTGTTATGGAAAAGCATGATATAAAGGCAATAGCTGAAATAGCAGATGATAACGGCATTTATTTAATATCTGATGAAGTGTACGAGAAAATAATATACAATAAGAAACATCACAGTCCAGCCAAATTTTGTGAAAACGGAATTACCATAAATGGATTCTCAAAATCCTATGCAATGACCGGATTTAGAATAGGATACGTTACAGCTAATTCTGAAATAATCGAAGAACTGTTAAAAATACATCAGTATACAACAGCTTGTGCGAGTTCAATGGTCCAAAAAGGTGCCCTAGCTGCATTAGAAGGTCCTCAAAATAGTGTAGATGAGATGGTNNAAACCATATGGAGCGTTTTATGTATTTCCCCAAGTTGACAATCCATCGGAATTCATTAAGAAGGGACTAGAAAGAGGAGTTGTTATGGTTAATGGTGGAGCATTTGGCATTCACGGGAAAAATCATATAAGATTATCATATGCAACATCCTATAATCAACTAGAAGAGGCTATGAACAGATTAGAATCTGTTCATATATAATATAAATTCTTAAAAGGAGTTTGATGAAATTTAAAGCAATTAAACAAGGGCTGGTTATCAAAGCTCGAGAAATGGGTATACCTTTGATCGGATTTGCCCCTGTAGGAAGATGGGCTGATCCTCCAAAAAAACTTCCAAACAAGTTTACTGAGTGGATACCAGAAGAATTCTGGCCACAATCAATTTATCCTGAAGCTCAAACAGTTATTGTTATTGGTCTTCCTGTTCAACTTCCAATTGTTGAAACAGCACCTTCAATTTATTACAATGAACTTTATACCATAGTCAACAATCTTCTGGACAGTAAAGCATACGAAATTTCAAATTATTTAACTGAAAAGGGTTATCCTTCAATATATCTTCCAAGGGATGGTTACGGTAACATAGATATTCTTCTTAAAAATCCTGTGGCATTCTTCTCCCATAAACATGCAGCTTATCTGGCGGGTTTGGGATCCTTTGGAGAAAATAATATTCTACTCACCAAGGAATATGGACCAAGGGTTAGATTCACATCCATATTTACTTCTGCCACAATCGAGGGAGATCCAATCTCAGATGAAGACCTATGTACACACTGCGAAAGATGCATTAACCAGTGTCCAGTAAATGCCATCCCCAAACATTTAAAACCAGATAATAATTCCCAGAAAGGTTATATACCAATTGACAAAATAGCTTGTGCAACAAGGAGTAAAATGCTCAGAAAAGATTATAAATCCCCATGTGGTATCTGTATCAAGGTCTGTCCAGTTGGAACAGATAGGAAAATATTCAATAGGGAAGATATGTCCATCTACACAGATAACAGTAAATATAAAAAAGCATGGGATCATGTTAAAAGTTATGGTAGTCGATAATAAGGGCATTATATAACAGAACATCCATGAAAATATTATTGATATTAACAATTTAATCGATACAATATTAGAGTGTATCATATTTTTTTTTGCATAATAAATTGGGAGATGGGTTAAATGAATGAATTATTTGCTGATAGAATGAGTAAAGTACCAAGATCATTTGTAAGAGAAATTCTTAGGGTTACAGAGGATCCTGATATTATATCATTTGCTGGTGGACTTCCAAATCCCATTTCATTCCCACATAAAGAAATTGCAGAATCAGCTGCAGTTGTTTTTAAAGATTCAAGCGATGAAGCTCTTCAGTACGGTTCAACAGAAGGTTATAAACCATTAAGGGATTATATTGCTAACAGATATCAAAATTCTGGTTTAGATATAAATTCTGATAATATTCTCATGATCAATGGATCACAACAGGGATTGGATTTAATTGGTAAAGTATTTCTAAACCGTAATGATACGGTACTGATTGAAAGACCGACTTATCTGGCTGCCATACAATCCTTTGGTTTGTACGAACCCAAATTTGTTTCAATACCCCTATTAGAAGATGGTGTAGATCTAGAAGTGCTTGAAGATATGGTGGAGTCATTAAATCCTAAGCTTTTCTACTCTATACCAAATTTCCAGAACCCCACAGGGATAACTTACTCAAAAAATAAACGGGAGAAAATTGGAGATATATTCAATGAAAATAAAACTCTTTTAGTTGAAGATAATCCCTACGGTGAAATAAGATTTATAGGAGAAGATCTACCCCCTATTAAATATTATATTGAAAAATCTGTGCTTCTTGGTTCCTTCTCAAAAATTGTTTCACCTGGTATGAGGCTTGGATGGATTGTTGCAGGTAAAGAAATTATGAATCATCTTATAACAGCAAAACAAGCATCGGATCTGCATTCAAACTATTTAACACAGATGATAATACACCGCTACCTAATGGGATATGATGTAGAAAACCATATCCAGCATATAAGGAATATGTATCGGATACAAAGGGATTGTATGGTGAATATGATCAAAAAATACTTCCCCTCCGATGTCAAATACACCAAACCCGAAGGCGGTATGTTTTTATGGGTAACCCTACCAGATGGCATGTCTTCAATGGAGCTCTTTGAAATTGCAATAAAAGAGAACGTTGCATTTGTACCCGGTGAAGCATTCTATTCAAATAATCCTGAAACCAATACATTACGATTAAACTTCTCCAATTCTAATGAACAAAAGATAGAAGAAGGTATAAAAAGATTGGGTCATGCCATAGAATATTTAAAACGAATATAATAATCAAATAATTTTAAAGGTTCAAATTATAGAAAACTTAGGTTAACAATATTCTTAACAAACATTTCTCAAATAATATTCCCAGTAACCTTTATAATCCCCATATCCCTCTTCTATTCTCCTAAGATCGGATTCTTGAATTTTTGGACCATAAACTTTCTCAGCACATCTTATGAGCATTTCACTACTTCCAGAAAGCTCATCCATCCTGCCAAGTCCCCTTATAAGTTCTAAATGGGCAGACCATTCACCTATACCCTTTATGTTTAGCAGCCAATTTTTAACTTCTTCAATAGGGGCTTTTCTTAAAAAGTCCTCATCAACATCTGCAAATGATTCTGAAACATTGAAGAGATATTCTGATTTTCTACTATTTTTAAGAATAGAAGTAAGTTTTTCTAATCCCAAATCCTGGATCTGATCAGCAGAGGGAAATGTCCAATAATCAACATCTTCAATGGTTATTCTATCACCAACAGATCGTGTCAATCTCTCTTTTATTGTATGAGCTGCTTTCATTGAGATTCTCTGACTTAAAACAGCCCATCCAGCACCTTCAAATGGGGTTAAAAATTTAACTTGATGTAACCCATAAAGTTTATTTATAACAGACTTAAAAGCATTATCTTCCAAGCCAAGACTATAAAATGATTTTAGATCATCATCTAAACTCAGATAAAATGTTATTCTATCTAATAATTCTGTTTTAATATCATCTTTTATGGTTTTATTAGAAAAAAAAGTATATGATAAAACGGGTTTTTCAATGGTTCCTTGATCTGTGAGTTTAAAGCCCAATGTATGATCCTTTATATAAACCGCTTTGGTAAAGGATTGTTCATTTAATAGTTGTTCACCCTTAGATGGTGTGAACATATTCATAAAATTAATAGATTTAGAAAAATCGAATGGTGAAGTTGGAAAAATTTTTCCTTGAATAGTTTTAACCTTCATTATTTCCACCAAAGGTTATATTTAAGCGCCGGGGCCGGGATTTGAACCCGGGTGATCCAAAGGATCAGTGGATTAGCAGTCCACCGCCGTACCAGGCTGGGCCACCCCGACATAATACTTACAAATTATCTACAAAAAATTGTTGAAACTATGTTAATATAATCCAAATAAAATACTACGTATTCAAATCATTTATCAACCATGGTTTAAAAGCTTTTGGAATTTTATTTAATGGGCTCTATGAATATTAATTTAAATGGGCATGTTCGAAAGTGGACAAACCTCGCGAGAGTTGGTGATCCAGAAACTTGACTCCACCCCGTTGCTCCGCAAGCATCAGCTGTCCACAGTAGAGCTGCTTCTTTCCAGACCTGACCCGTTCCCATGATTAAAACAGTAAATTCAGGCCCTACAGCCCAAATCCTGCTACCACTGATCCTGTGGGACGAAGTTTCGACATCAAAATCCTGGGCCAAAACCCGATTAATTTGCCGCCTCTCGAACTTCGACCGCGCCATAAGGGGATATGCGCTTACAAAGGACCCCTAACCCTCCAGTCTAGCCCACTTAATCTTTATGTTTATTAGTATTTGAACCTTGTGATCGATCCGTAAATAAATCTTAAAAATAATTATTTAAATAGAATTTTATTCAAAATTAGTGGTTAAAACCAAAAATATTTTTATATTTCGCAATATAAGATATAATTATGAATTGGATACTGATTATCGGTATTATAACTGCCATGTACATGGCTTTCAACATAGCCGCCAACGATATAGGAAATTCCATGGGCACTGCCGTAGGGAGTGGAGCCCTCACAATGAGAAAAGCTCTCATGCTAGGTGCTTTATTTGAATTTTTAGGCGCTTTATTTCTTGGTAGTACAGTTATAAAGACTGTTGGAAGTGGAATTGTACCTATCGAGTTTATGACTGGACTGGGAGCATTTATAATAACAGTATCTGCAGGTATATGGATCACCATTACAATACTAAAGAAAATACCAATATCTGGTTCTGATGCAATAGTGAGCTCTGTTATTGGTTATGGACTTGTATATGCCGGTTTCAACCATCTACAATGGACAACAATTGGTTATATTATGGCTAGCTGGGTTGTTTCCCCTTTAATAGGAATTGCATCGGGTTATCTGGCTTACTATGTATTGAAAAGGGGTTATCTTAACAAGATCGAAAACAATATAGGAGCACAGGATCGTACAGAAAAGGTATTTTCCTACTTTCAAATTGGAAGTTCATCCTTCGCAGCTCTTGGTGTTGGTGCCATAGATATTGCAGCTGCCACGGGAGTTTTATACGTCACAGTTGGTCCGAGCCTTGGGTTTTCCATTAAATTTCTAGGTGCAATAGCACTGGTACTAGGTATTTTAATTGCAGGAAACAGAATAACAGGAACAATAGGAAGGCGAATAACTGAATTGGTACCTACTAGAGGGTTTTCAGCGCAAATTTCGGCTGGAAGTATCACCATACTTTTTGCTTCAATGGGATTACCAATATCACCAACCCAAACCCTTGTTGGTTCCGTTATAGGAGTTGGTATGGCCAGGGGCACAGCTACTGTTAAACTAGATGTTATAAAACATATTGCAACAACTTGGATTATAACTATTCCAGCGTGTATAGCAATATCTGGATCTCTGTACTTCATAATAACTGCATTAATCTGAAAGTTTTAGATAGGTGATTACTGATAATATGTGGAATTATATGGTATAAAAACTCATTATTATCAATATTTTATCGTTTTTAATTAATTTAAGTAATATAAATCTTCCATTACAAATTCAACGAAATTATTTTACCAAAAAATATATAGAATGTATTAATTAATATTAAATAGAAGTTATCTTTTTACTTTGAGGTGTGAAAAATGAAAGCCGATGCAATAAAAATAACAGATAATGTTTACTGGGTTGGAGTTTTGGATTGGGATATACGTGATTATCACGGATATACACTTAATGGAACAACTTACAATGCGTATTTAGTTTTCGGGGATAAAGTAGCACTTATTGATAATACATATCCTGGAACTTCTGCTCAAATGTGGGGTAGAATCAGAGATGCTTTTGAAAAGGAGAATAGAGAGCTCAAGCTGGATATAATAATCCAGAATCATGTGGAAAAAGATCATAGCGGTGCACTTGGTGAAATATGCAAAAAATTCCCTGAAGCACCGGTTTATTGTACTGCAGCAGCAGTTAAGGGGTTAAAAATGCATTATTCCTCCTTAGATAATGTAGATTTCAGGATTGTTAAGACTGGTGAGACTCTTGACCTTGGTGGAAAACAACTGGTATTTCTGGAAGCACAGATGTTACACTGGCCCGACAGCATGTTCACACTACTACTTGAAGATGGCATACTATTTTCAAATGATGCGTTTGGTCAGCACCTCTGTTTGAAGGATCGTTATGATAGTGATATTCCAGAAAATGTACTTATGGGTGCTGCAGCCAAGTTTTATGCCAACTTACTCACACCACTTTCGGGTCTTGTACTCAACAAATTCAAACAAGTAACTAGCTTGGAGTTACTTGATAAAATAACGATGATTGCACCATCACATGGTATGATCTGGACAGACCCTATGAAGATAATAGATGCCTACACTAGATGGGCCACAGGGAAATGTGATGATAAGGTGACAATTATATACGATACAATGCATGGATCAACACAATTGATGGCACAGGCATTGGCAGAAGGAATTATGAGTCAAGATGTGGATGTTAAAATGCATTTCCTACATTCAGATGAACGTAGTAACATTGTAACTGATATTTTAGATAGTAAAGCAGTTTTATTAGGGGTTCCTACAATGTTCAATCAGATCTATCCAAGCATGGGTGATCTTATATTTTATCTCAGGGGTCTAAATTTCGGCAAGACAGGCATCAAACGTAAAGCTGTGACCTTCGGATCTAAGGGATGGAGCGGTGAAGCACCAAAAATACTTGCAGAAGAACTTGAAAAATGCGGGTTTGAAGTAAACGAGCAGATTAAAGTGAATTACGTACCAACTGAAGAAGAATTAGAAGAATGTTATAAAATTGGTTCAAAGTTAGCATTAGAGATCATAGATTTATGATTATTGGAAAATATATTAAAATAGGAGGTTTAACATGAAAACTTTAGAATTTGAGAGCAACATGGACTCTAGAAAAAAGCTAATGACAGTTTTATTCTGGACCAACAGGAAAGCTGCAAGAACAGAAGGTTGTGCACCATTCTTAATAAAGAAAATAGCAACAGAAGAAAATATCTATAAACCTGAAGAACCTAAACTCCTTAAATTAACAGATCCAATCATTGACGACATTATAAAAACTATGGAAGAAAATAAACCGGTTGAATTTGAAATGCAAATGGGCACCGAATATATAACTACAAACATCGATGGTAATCAATTTTCCATAAGCACCGACCACAGTGAGGAAATTGAAGAAGAGATCGTTGAGAAACTTGATAAGGAATTGAATAAAAAATTTCCGAGTATCTGTGAATCTTTTAAACCTCGTGTAACAAAACATGTAAAATAAGCTAAATTTGAAGTTCTTAATAATTTCCCTATTTTTTTTACGATAATTTAGAAGATTAAATGAATATTTAAAAGGTAATTAAATAAATTTAAGTTTTAATTGCCCTTATGATATCACCATCTGAAATAATTCCAACGATCTTATCGTTGTCCATTACAACCAGCTGGTTTATTATGTCCCCTTCCGATCCAAAATCATTCATCTTCCTCACCGTTGTCATAAGATCGTCTTCAGGACTTACACAAACAACATCTTGAACCATGGCCTTCTCCACTATAGTTCCTATCTCATATTTATCTAAAATAAGGTTATGACCCAGATCTGTTGCTGTTACAATTCCAACTAATTCATCCCCTTTTATAACTGGAAGAGAACTTATTTTATACTTCATTAACTTTTCAAAGGCAAAAACTACAAATTCACTCGGAGAAACACTGACAACTTTTTTGCTCATTACATCTTTAACTTTTATCTTCTCTAACATCTTCTTCACTTCCATAGGTCTTAGTAATATCTTCTATTATGGAGTCTATTGTTGTTGTAACATCGATATTCTCTATAACTGGGATGTGATGTTTATTTGCTTGACTTTCGAAATATTTGAGAGTCCGCCGTATAGCTCCAAAATAGTTCATATAACGTTTAAGAGGTCTTCTCGCCCACATTTGTCTGCATCTTGAGTAAAATCTTCCTTTGTGTACTTCTTCATCTTGAAGAGTTAGTACAAACATGTTCACATTGTGTCTCTTTACAAGATCCTCACTTATGAATCCTGGAACTATATGAACACCCTCTATTACTATGCTGATACCTTCCTTTAGAGATCTTTCTATAACGGCTTCAACACCTATGCTAACCGTGTCAACATGGTCACGGAAACCAATTAATACCTCGTCAAATTCTGGTGGCGGCGGTATCCTAAGTGATCTATAAGCTGTGTAACTGGACTCATATATGGTTGGTAGAAGTTCCTTTGAAACTATTTTACGCATAACCTCACGTATCATGTCGGTACTTATCATGTTACGTATTCCAAGCCTATTAGCAACTTCAAATGCTATGGATGAAGTACCAACTCCAGATGCACCACCAATCAATACAATTAGTGGTTCATCACATTTTCTAATCCTTTTCCAAAGTCCGTACTTTTCTGCAATTTCAGCATCTTCTTCCCTAAGCTTTTCCCTTACAATAACAATCATATCGTCCAACGTTATGACCTTTATCCCTATATCTGTTAGATGAGCTTCTATCTGTGAAGCAAAGGTGTAAGCCTTGTCAGGATCCATATCAGCCCTTGTTAATGACCTTGATAATACCCCTTTTGAAAAGGGTTCCCTATATTTTTTTCCACCAACTTCCCCTTCAACCAATATCTTTTTCAATTTCTCACCTCTAAGAAATAAATCGGGCCAAAAATGGAACTATCTAACTATCAAACTTTAAATAATTTTAAACGTGCATTGCTTAAATCATTTTCTATAATTTTATATTGTTAACACTAAATTTCTATAATCTCAGGTGTAACCTTAATATTTTCTTCATCTGAATCATCAATGGTTATTAAACATATATGCCCATCCTTTAACATTCCAGGGTTAACAACTGTGGTTTTTCCTATTTTATCCATTGCCATTGATTCATGGATATGTCCACAAAGGTTTAAAGAAGGTTGATATTCTTCAATCACTCTTCTAATACTTGTACTTCCAACGTGGTCCCCTGATGGAAGAATATCTGTTTTAGTGCCAATTGGAGGGGCATGTGTAACAAAAAGAGTTATCTCATTGTCTTTAATGCCCTCCATGGCCCTTTTTGATTCATTATAGATTTCGATCTCATCAAATTCTAATGGAGTGTTGAATGGTGTTGGATTTGAACCTCCAAAGCCGCATATCCCAATATTTTTTATTATAACACTTGTTCCGTGTATATTTATCGCTCGCGAATTTTCGATACTACCATAAAGATCAATTGGATCACAGTTTCCCGGTATTGCAAGTACAGGAGTATCAAAAGANNGATATTTCATTAAGTATTTCTTCTGCTAATTCACATGGCCCAAAGTTTGTAATATCTCCAGTTAATATTATTAAATCAACTGGGTTTTTATTGAGGTACGATATGATCTTGGTGTGTTTACCGTGAATGTCACTTACCGCTAGGATTTTCATTGGCAATACTCTCCAAATGTTTTTTTTATTATTCGTATTGAATTGGAATATATTCTGGATATAGTATACTAAATAACTATAAAAAATAAAGTGGATAATATCTAAGTTATTATTTTTTGAATAATATCTATGGAATCTATTCTATCTGTTCTGTGAAAAATGATGACATTTCCTTCAAACTGTCCTGAATATTCTTCTTATCACCATAAATAACAATAACTGTNNGATAATGGTGCTTTGAATGTGAGTCTAACCATTGAAAATCCTGGAGGTGCTCCAATTACAAAGGAAGATTTTTCTTCAGGTACATCATATAATTTCTCACCACGAGATGCCTTTGTGAGCTTTTTTATCCATTGATCTTTATAATCGTCCCCAACATTCTCTGCCAGATCGATTAATTTATCTTGAGCAGCGTTCATAAAGTCATTTATCCTTTTTAATTCCTTCATCCTCTCAGGATCAGCTGGGTTAACCTTGTAAAAGTTTATAGTCGTCTTTGCCATCCTAATGTTTTCTGGAATTTTTGTATTTATAACAACTTTCCTCTTCCTGAGGTCGGTTAATAGTTCTACCAAGACCATCCATGTCTGTTCAACTGGTAGATCAGTCATAAATGTCCTTCCAATATTTTTTTGGAGTTGTAGTTAAGTTCAGCATCAACTATCTTCAATTCTTCTTCTATTTCTTTCACATTTTTATATGAATCTAAAAATAGCACATGGTTACTTTCGGTACCTGATATATTCAGTATTGCAATTTCATCACTATCAGCAATTGTTCTTTTCTCTATTGTAGCTTTATGCTGTGCGAATGGCCCGTATTTTTCCGGTAGATCTTTAAATTTGAATATTCCGACTAGAGTTGCAACGAACAAAA
>PLTK01000156.1 GCA_003164415.1 Methanobacterium sp.
ATTGATATAATTAAAAATTTGACCAGTGGTGTACCGGGTAAACATAAAGCAGGAGGACAGTCACAGCGAAGATTTGATCGTCTTATAGATCTTGCTGCACACGAATTTCTGAAAAGAATTGGAAACCATATGAACGAGGCTTTTTTAGATGTTCCTGAACTTAAAGGCGTTATTATTGGGGGTCCAGGTCATACAAAAGACGAATTTGTTGAAGGGGATTATTTACACCATGAAATAAAAAATAAATTAATAACAACAGTTGACACATCATACACTGGAGAATTTGGCATAAGGGAAGTCATGGAAAAGTCAATGGATGTACTCACAGAAATAGATGTTGTAAGGGAAAAAAAACTAGTTCAGAAGTTTTTAGTTGAATTAATCAATGAACACGGGTTAGCTTCATATGGTGAGGCCGAAGTTAGACGAAACCTCGAGTTAGGAGCTGTTGAAACACTTTTATTATCAGAAGACCTTAAATCAAAGAGAATTAACTACGAGTGCCAATCGTGTGGTAAAACAGTGCAAAAAACTATCAAAAACGAAACTGAAGTTAAAGATAAAACATGCCCAGATTGTAATGAAAAGATGAAGGTAGATGAGGCTGAAGATGTCATTGATGACTTAGTTGATCTCGCAGAGGAAATAGGATCAGACGTAGAGCTAATATCTACAGAAACCGAAGAAGGGACTCAATTATTAAAGGCTTTTGGTGGTATTGGAGCCATATTAAGATACAGACCATAAACCTTTTTTTATTTCTCTTTTATTTCATACGTTTTAATGAAATTCTTTTTTGATTTAATTAATACTAAAAATATTACCAGATTAAGAATAGGAACAACTAAACCGTTTCATATTTGAAGCTAGGATCTGATACATGCTATTTATTTAATTATAATTTAAGTTGGAATGGAATGATAGAACCTTCAAACAACAACACTTTGATCCTATATATTTTAAAAAAGAGTTATAAAAATAGAAAATAAATCTTGATACGAGTAAGGATAAAATTATCCTAATCTACTGACCTTTATCAAAGATTCTACAGGGACATTTTCAACTTCTGAAATACCTGCTTTATCAATTAATACAACAACAGCTATTGGTACCGCACCAAGATCCTTGAATACCCTAGCAGCATCACTTATAGTTCTTCCGCTGGTTATGACATCGTCTACAATAACTACTTTTCGACCTTCAACAGAAGCGAAATTACTACTAATAGCACCTTTGGCATCTTCTTCCATTTTCCTGTGCTTGATGGGATGGAATACTGATATGTCTGCACCTAATATTTCTGCCATCATGGTTGCAAAGGGTATACCACTAACAGTTATACCAACTATCACATCGGGCTCACCATACTTGAGTGCCATGTCTGCCATTGCTGCTGAAACATATTTCATTCGTATGGAACTTCCACCTAAACTGTTCCAGTTTATAGCAAAATCAATTGGTGCTTTTTCAGATTTGTCTTGATTATTGCTATCTTTCCCTTGTAAGATAAGCCATCTTGCAGTATCCTTGGAGACGTTTAATTCATCAGCTATTTCTCCAGTTGTAAAACCTCTATTTCTAAGCTCATAGGCCTTTTTAATGAGTTTTTCATTCATGATTTGCACACCCGCCTCATCAATTTAACATTCATTCATGTTTACAGGGGTCATTTTCTTTGCTGATTTCATGGCTGCAAGAACAACCTTCAAGGCGTGAATTCCATCTTCCCCTGTTATTTTAGGTTCCTCATCATTTGTTACTGAAGATAAGAATGATTTAAGTTCTTCTTTAAGAGGTTCTTTGTGAGCTACTTCGACTTTTTGGGCATTCTTACCATAGACCTCAACTGTCTGATCTATGTAATCTAGGGAAAGAATCCCTTCCACACCCGTAATTTCCAGTTGTCTTTTTTTGTAGGGAGTTAACCAGTTTGTTTCAAGGATACCAACCACTCCATTTTCAAACTTCATCATTATCTCAGCATGATCTTCATATTCACATTTTTCAAGACGACTGCCCATATTTGCATAAACACGATGTGCTGGACTGTCCAAAAGGTAAAACATGATATCGACTTCATGTATAGCAAGATCTATTGTTACACCCACATCTTTAATTCTAGGTGGAAATGGTCCTACCCTCTTGGCAGAAGCTGATACAACTTCTCCAATAACACCCTCTTCCATAAGACGTTTAGCCTCAACAACAGCCGGGTTAAATCTTTCAACATGTCCAGTTGCTAACTTAACCCCTGCTTCATGGGCTGCGTTTACCATATCTTTTGCCTCGTCTAAAGTGAATGCTATTGGTTTTTCAACCAGAACATGTTTTCCTTGTTCAATTGCACCCATTACAACATCATAATGGTAGGTTGTGGGTACACAAACACTTACCACATCTATTTCGGGCATCTTCAGTATGTTGTCATAGTCAACAAATCCCACAGTGTTAAATTCTTTTGAAACTTCTGCTAGAGTTCCCCTCATAAGATCGGAAACAGCCATTAAATTAGCATTTTCAAGTTCAGAATAAACTCTTACATGGTTGTAACCCATAGCTCCGACACCGACTACACCAACATTAACCTTACTCAAATATAATCCTCCATCATAAGTTTTGCAGCTTTCAAACCCAATTTACTGGCTTCATCTGCAGAACCTTCCACATTAACTCTTGAAAGTACTTTCCCTTCTTTATTAAGGAGTACTCCACAGAGTTTAAGTTTATTCTCGTTTATCCTTGCAGAAACACCAAGAGGCCACTGACAACCCACCCCTAACTCTTCAAGAACCTTTTTTTCAGCGGTAACTTCTTGATAGGAAGGGATGTGATTCAACATCTCTAATATATTTCTTTTATTACTATCTTCTCTAGCAACAACTGCAATTGCTCCCTGCCCTGCTGCAGGTGTGAAATATTCGATTGAAAATCTTTGTTTTATATGTTCAGTTAGACCGAGTCTTTTTAAACCTGCCTCGGCCATTATTGTTGCATCGTAATCTCCACTTAATACTTTATTTATTCTTGTATCTATATTTCCCCTTATTGTTTTTATATTAAAATCTTTTTCATGATAATTACAGAAAGCTTCCCTTCTAATACTGCTGGTGCCTACTATCGCACCAGATGGGATTTCATCCCACCCATACTTCGAAACAAGTACCTCATTTGGAGATTCCCTTTTGGGTACAGCAACTATCATAAGATCCCCATCAAGTTCTGTAGGCAGATCTTTTAGACTGTGTACAGCAAAATCTACATCCCCATTCAATACAGCATTATCAAGCTCTCGAGTAAATATTCCTTTGGCATCGATGTTGTATAATTGGGAATCTTGGATGTTATCTCCTGTAGTTTTGATAATCTCCATATCTATTTTTTCATCTGTTAATCTTGATAATTCACTAATTATACCATTTGTCTGAGCAGTTGCAAGACTGCTTCCCCTAGTGCCAACTTTCAAAAAAATCATCTCCAGTAGGAAATTTCGGCTATCCCTAGATTATTTATTAAATTATATCCTATTAAAATTACGTTTATTAGATTAAAAGTTCTGAATTTAAGATTAAAAGTCTGTTGTAATGATCTTAAATTTGAGTGATCATAACCAACTTAATTAAAACTCCTAGTGATTGATTCTTGTATAATCTCTAATAAATGTTACCATGCAAAGTTCTAAATTCTTAATTTATCTATTTTTTAAATCTGAAAAGTTGGATCTATAAATAAGGAGTACGTTTTTAAGGTTCTTATCAACTATAGTTTCCATTGCATCATCCAAATCATTGAAGTAAATAGAATTTCTTTTTATAATATTTTTAACACTTGCACCCAATTTATCTACAAGAATTAACGGTATATCCTCATCTATTCCTTCTAAAACATCTGAAACTGATTCTTCATCTATTTCTTCACATGTAACCCCATATTTACCGCCAAATATGACCCCTAAACTGTCCATATTTTTGGCCATAGATATTGCTTTCTTTACAGAAGTAACATTGAGTCCAGGATTTATTTCTTCTATGATACGAATCCCATCTTGTTCATTTATGGAAGTCCTACCTTTTACACCCTTAAAATTATTCAGACCTTCTCTTATTTTTTCAATTGATACTCCTAATGTTAAAGATGCACATACTGCTGCAAGTACATTTGTAATATGTATAGGTGCGGGTGCAAATGTTGACACTTCAAAGGACTCGTTTAGGATCTGTTGGTTAGATGTTTTGAAATCAACGATATCAATTTGAAAGTTAGTTTTATCGAACCCAAATTGTATTTGCGATGCAGTTAAATTTGCACTATTTTTAGTATTTGTTGAGTTTCCAAATGTATTTGTTTTTCCATAGAATTCAGAGTATTTGGAATTGTAAGATTCAATTTCACATGCAACTGCCTTGCTTTTAAATATCTGTCTCTTAGCCTCGCTGGCAGTTCTTGAATTCCTTGCTATAGGATAGTCCTCGGCCAAATTGGTTAATATACCCACATCGGCCAACCCTGTACCCCCAAGAGATGTTTCAAATATACATATACCTCTTTCATAGCCTTCAGAGAGTTTCCATGCTTCAATTATGCTTGCAGGAGTTATGCTAATATCTCTTTTTAAAACCTTCCATTCACCTTCTTCAACAACCTCAACACCCAAACTGCTTAAGACTAAAGGATTTGAATCCTTGAATATTTCTTTTAACATCCAGACAATACTTGTTTTTCCTTTAACACCTGTAACTTCAATTATAGGAATGTTTATTCTATCATTTAATAAATATCCCACGGCTTCATGATGGGATAAGGTGACATCATAATCGAGTTTGCAATGAACTGGTGCCACTATCGTTAAATCTGATTCAACTATCTGATTCTTATATTCTTTAATATCATCCAAACTTTCAAGGAAGGTTAAACCTTTACTTTTGAGCTCTTCAATTCTCAAAGGGTCCATGGATTTATAAATATCCAATGCTAAAACTTCAGTCCCGGGTATTTTCATAAATTCAGAGGATATTAATAATCCGCCATGAGTCATATCAACTACTAAAACCTTCATAGATTTATACATCCCCTTGAAGTTTCTCCCTAACCCTTCTGTAAAAATTTTTGCTCAATCTTACAAAATAGGCATAGTTTTCAGCTTTTTTAAATATAAATTCATCCATATAGTTAATTTCCTCTTCAAATTGACCGTCTATAACTGCTACAGCTTTTTTACCCTCACGCAAGAATTTTACTTTGATAACACTATCATTCGGTACTACTGTAGGTCTTGCACCCAACTTAAATGGACATATCGGGACAATTATAAAAGCACCTACTCTAGGATCAACAATAGGGCCTCCTGCAGACATTGAATAAGCTGTAGACCCACTAGGAGTTGCTATTATTAAACCATCAGCCCGGAGTTCTTCCACCACTTCATCATCTACACTTATTTCAATATGAAGCATTTTAGCAGGTTTTTGGGTCATGATAACTACTTCATTAAGAGCTTCGTGGAGTTCCTTGTTGTGCCACACCCTAAGCTGTGTACGTTCATCAACAAAATATTTACCCGCTAAAACTTGTTCTAATGCTGTAAAAGTCTCTGGCGGATCTATCTCGGTTAAAAATCCTACAGCACCCATGTTAATTCCAAATAAAGGGATTTTTTTCGGGTTAATAATTCCTTGTGTTCTGAGTACTGTACCATCACCACCCACAGCAACCACCA
>PLTK01000149.1 GCA_003164415.1 Methanobacterium sp.
ATATTTAGGTTCCCGTACGCCATTGCCTTTAGCATAAGCGATGATGCTTCAAAATGAGTTCTACCAATGCCAACAGATGGAATGCAGGGTGTGCATCCAAGCATTGTAATCTCTGATCTCAACCATGTTAAAACTTCATTAAATACTTTTCTATGATCCCTCTTGTGGAAAACCTTATATGTATTGGCCCTTATTTCTGGACCTCCACCAAGCATAAGAATATGGATATTTATGCCTTCATTGTTCATGGTATCCACCACAAATGATGGGGATAAAAGTTTTTCAGGACTTTCATAGAGGCCCTTTGATTGTTCGATCCTCTCAATGAAATTTCCTTTGACAGCCATTGGTCTGCCTGGAAGTTCCTTCAAACCTTCGCCTATTCCTTCTTTTATGTCTTGAAAAAATCCGCTGTTGAACTGGACATTATTTCCAACCTCAATTAGTACATGAGGTATTCCTGTATCGTCACATAAAGGAAATTTATTTGCCTTAGCTATTTTTGCATTTTCTAAAAGAAGTTCTAGAACCCATTTGGCATTATCATTAGTTTCAGCTTCAATTGCCCGATTATAAGCATCTAACTGGTCATTTCTGAAAGTTGTGCTGGCGTCTATAACTGCTTTTTTAGTTAGATCAATTAAATCCATAAAAAACCCCAATATTTTAACAGTTCATGTGTTCCTTAATAATTTTCTTTATTTCAATAGTGGAGGAATTTATTTTTTATTTTCCCGATTTATTGGGGATGGACATATCTTCAGTTCCCTGATTTGATATCTTAGCATCGGGATAATAACGGTCTATCATACTCTGAACCAGATAAACCTGCCTTACACGTTCTGCTGCTTGACTTTTAGTTGTTTCCCAGCCGTGATGTGCAGCCACCGCCCCTCCTGTTTTAAGGTAAACAGGTGCTGCAGATCTAATTATCTCAGGGGCTTCGTAATGTCGGATAAAACCTCCTGAAGATTTAGGATTTTCCATGTGCAGGTCTAAAGATATGTCTATAGATCTTCTGATAGCTGACATCATGGGTATCTGAAGATCCCTCACTGGGTTGAAAGAATTTGCACCGATCTCTTCTAGGAGTTTTGCAGATGCTGGGTTTCCATGGCCACAATGGGCTGAAACTTTAAAATGCGTTTTTGCAGGCAATTCTCCTTGGCTACGCATTTTATTTAAAACCCAAAGCAATCCTTCATCATATACAACAATACCTCTGACACCTAATGATGTGGCACGTTTAACATCTTCTAATGCGTATAATAAGTTTTTATAACCCCTTAACCTGTAGCCTATCCTTGCGCCTTCGGGAGTATTTGCAGAAGCGCTAGTATCATAGGTTGCTCTAGGTCCAACACTTAAAAATAATTCCATATGTCCATCTAATGCAATATCCACCATTTCTTCAATTTCTTTGTCTGTTAAGAGCATTATACCCTTAGTTTGTGTTACCCTATGAACTTTTACACCATAATCGTCAGTTGCATCAACAAGGGCGGCCATAGCTCCAGGGTTTTGTATTCCTGGTACTTCAAACCTGTATTGTGCACCGTCTGGAAAACTTTTTCCCGATATTTCTATATTTGAGTCAGCTTCTTCGATTCCAATTTTTTGTAAAAAATCTTCAGTACGCATAAAAATACCCCACATTTCCTAATCTTACACAATTAAATTATTAATATTAACTGATCATTAAACATTCTAAAATGATATAAATTGATCAGTTTTAAGCATCGTTGAATTCTTTATTTAATATTTTCATCAGATCTCCCATTTTATACGATTCAAGTTCATCTATAATTTTTAATGCCCCAAGATCCACTTTAGGATTAAGATAATGGAACTTTTCTAATATTTCTTGTTGATCGAAGGGTTGTTCAGGTTCGCCCATTGGAAGATCTATCTGGCTTGTGAAAAAATTGTTTTTAGTCAATACCTCAACCCTTGAAGGCCTTTTTAAAGGATATAATTTATCCATTTCTTTGTTATGTTCTAGAACAACTTTTGATGCTAATGTAATAGTTTTGGGATTTATATCAAGGTTATTAATATTCAGATCACCGTTTAAAAGGCTAATTGCTATGGCAACAGGTAAGCTTTGTCTAATACCTTCAACTGTATTAGGATTAGGATTATCATGTTGGGAAGCGATTTCATATGTTTTAACATTAACCGAAACAACGTCATCTACCTTAACATCCTTTGAAATCATTTGATTGTAAATTTCTATACTTGCATCTATAGATGAGTGCAGATGTCTGCATACTGGATACTTTTTAAAGTACACGTCCATTATATGGTAATTTTGATTTGCTATGATCCTATCCACTTTTTTCTCGTAATTCTTTATTGTGGATGATGAGTTACCTGGAATTACCATGGCATTTAAAAATCCTTCATTCCCATCAATTATTGAAGGAGCGCCTTTAAAATCATTTTCTGAGAGTATAGCGGATATAACTCCGGCTTGTGCTGCTTTACCTGCATGAAGATGTTTTCCTGCACTTCCGGCGTGATCTGATTCGAGTAAACCCGCTGTTTGGGTACCTGCAAGTCCAAGTGCATTAACAATAGATTCAAATTCCAGATCAATTGCTTTACAAGACGCAGCTGCTGCTCCAAAGGTTCCACAAGTACCTGTACTGTGAAAACCAAGAGTTCGATGTTCTGGGTTGGAGATCATACCCATCAAGATCGATACTTGATAACCTGCAACAACAGAACTAATAAAATCTTCTCCTGTTTTGTTACGGTTTTCTGTCGTTGAAAGTGCGGCCGGGATTACAGTACAACCCGGATGAATCTGCGCAAAACGGTGCCCGTCATCAAGATCAAGACTGTGAGCAAACACACCGTTAACAAGCGAAGCATCGATATAACCCGCGTTATTAGAACCTAAAACCGATGATCCACCACCATTTCTGAATATGTTTTTAACGGCTATGCTGCT
>PLTK01000016.1 GCA_003164415.1 Methanobacterium sp.
GGGGCACATAGCCCATTATTTTGGCTAATTCAACTTTGCTCATTGTTTTAATATCATGGTTTTGAAATAAAATATTTCCCTTGTCCAACTTTAGGAGACCATTTATACATTTAATTAATGTGGATTTTCCGGTACCATTTGGACCTAAAATACATAAAACATCCCCTTCTTCCATTGAAAAGCTTATATCTCCAAAGATTTTTTCTTTTTTATTATAAGAAAATTCAGCACCCGATATTTCAAGTATTTTGTTCATGACCAACCCTCATAGCCTTTATGTAGAAGATAAATAAAGAATGGTGCACCAATAATTGCGGTTAACACACCTAAAGGAATTTCAACCGTACTTGCAGTACGACATATATCATCAATTACTAGTAAGAAGACAGCACCCAACGAAAGGGCAGCTGGTAAAAGTTTCTTATGGTCTGGACCCACAATCATTCGGGCAACATGCGGAATTATAAGACCTACCCAACCTATAATGCCACTTATGCTTACTGCTGCAGATGTTAGAAGAGTACAGCACAGGATCACTATGATCATAAGTTTTTCTGTATCCAAACCAAGAGATTGAGCCTCTTCATTACCCATTGAAAGTATATTAATTCTCCATCTGACCATTAAAAGAACAGTGAAACCTATTATCACAGGTATGATTATCATCATCACACTTTGATTGGTGACATTTGATAGACTACCCATGAGCCAATACGTTATTTCTGGCAGTTTATTGTAGGGATCTGCCACGTCTTTAATGGTTGAAGTTAAAGCAGTAAACAGGGCAGCTATTGCTATTCCTCCAAGCACAAACATAAGCGTTCTATCCCCGTCAAAACTTTTACCAATGGCATATGTCATGCTTACAGCTATTAAACCTGTGATAAATGCCATAACCTCAATTACAACAGAACCTTGTCCGAATAAAATTGCTAAGGCTGCTCCAAAAGCTGCGCCAGCTGATACACCTAAAATATCGGGTGATACTAATGGATTTCTGAATACGCCCTGGAATGAAGCTCCAGAAATTGATAAAGCGGCACCAACAATCATTGCAGCTGCAATCTGTGGTAACCTAATATCCCAAACAACAGTGTAGATATTGGGGGATAAATTATTGGGGATATGTATTATAGGTGACAATATCACTGTTACAACGTCTTGTGGTGAAATAGGATACCTTCCTATTAAAAAGGATAGTAAAAATATTATTATTGGTAAAATTATAAGCAGAACTGTAACAGAAATATTTTTAATTATTTTATTTTCCATATCGAATCACGCTTGTAATTTTTAAATAGAAATTAGGATTATATCAACCGATTGGTCGTGTTTAAGAACTTTTTTTATTAATATCCTTAATTAGATTTGAAAATTCTTCTAACTGTTTGGCCAAACCTTTATAATGGGGTAAATAGGCTCTGTAAAACCATATTCTTCTGGGATCCAATCCTGCTAAATCAGCTTGCTTTTTCAATTCTTCAACCTTTCCATATATAATTTCATTTCCAGGATTTCCTAAATCGTTACCATCGCTTAAAAATATTCCGGTGGCCCCGTGGTTGAATGCATATATTATATGTTTTATATCCAGTCTCATTATTGATGGAATTCTTATAATGCGAACCTCTGGAGGATATTTCACACGGTTTACTCCCATGTTGTCTGCTGTAATATATGCGATCTTTTCATCAAGAAATGCTACAATCGCAGGTGTTTCACTGCTCAAAATTCCCTTGATCCTGGCAAAAAGTTCGTCATCACCACATCCGAGTAATGAAATAGCACCCTTCCGACATTTTGAAATACATTTTCCATCACCGGAACATATTATTGGATCAATTTTTATTGTGTTCTTCTTGTGAATAGCTCCATTTAAGCAGATATCAAGACACTCCCCACATTCATCACATATTTCGCCATCTATAACGGCGTATTTTGGTTCTATTCCAATTTTACCTGAATTTAATAACTCAGTAACCTTTGATGCTGATGAACGGGCTATATTAATAGAATCTGTAATATCCATAGCTTTTTGAGCTGTACCACAAACAAATATACCAGGTACAGTGGTTTGGGTTGGTTCCAGTTTAGAGTGTTTTTCCTGAACAAATTTTTCTTCAGTCAAACTCACTCCAAGTGAAGTTTCAAGTTTATCTGCATCATAGGAAGGAACAATAGCACATGATAAAACGACCATATCGGCTTCAATCTCTATTAAACCTTCACTAAGAGTATCTTCTACCCTAACAACCAAATTGTCACGATCTTGTTTAACTTCAGCAACTTTCCCCCTTATGAACCTCACATTCTTCTCACCCTTTTTTTGAGTTTCGAAGTAGTAATTTTCGTACGTTCCAGGAGTTCTCATATCGGTATAACAGATGAAAATTTCAACATCTTTAAAATGGTTGATTATATAATTGGTATGTTTTAATGCTACCATGCAACATATGGTTGAACAATACGGAACAGATCCTGGTTTACGATCCCTAGAACCAACACACTGCACCATTACAATCCTCCTAGGTTTATTGCCCGATGAGGGTGTTATGAGTTTGCCAGAAGTAGGACCATTTACAGCGAGTATACGGGCAAGTTCCATCTGGGTTATAACTCCAGGGTAACGATTATATCCAAACTCTTCTTTATCTTCAGGATCAAGTTCATGATGACCCGTTGCAATGATAATTGCTCCAACATTAATTATCCGTTTAATAACTTTATTATTAAGATTAATAGCTCCAGAAACACATTTTTCAACGCATGCTCCACATTTAATGCATGCATTTGAATCTACTGTATAAGATCGGGGAATTGCCTGTGGAAATGGTTTATAAATAGCTTTTCTTGATGATAAATTCGCATCCCATTCATTGTTCACACTAACACTGCAAATATCAGAACATTCACCACAAGCCATACAGAGTTCACGGTCAACCATCAAAGGCCCTGATAAAACTTTAACATCGAAATTTCCTGCATGGCCTGTTATGCTATCAACACTTGACATTGTGAGCACTTCTATGTTGGGATTTT
Organism: Methanobacterium sp.; assembly: GCA_003164415.1. Taxonomy (GTDB): domain Archaea; phylum Methanobacteriota; class Methanobacteria; order Methanobacteriales; family Methanobacteriaceae; genus Methanobacterium_B. Next base: position 3,040 of record PLTK01000016.1, read on the forward strand.
CCATTACTTCACCCATAGTAGGTGCAAGTGAACACATGGCGCATTCTTCGCTCATGGTCTCACCAGAGTAAACTTTACCGATCTTAACCATGTTACCGCCAATAGTGGGACTTTTTTCAATGAGATGGACCTTAATATTCTGTCTGGCAAGTGAAAGCGCAGCGGTAATCCCAGAAATACCGCCACCAATCACAACAGCACTTTTTACAACGGGGAAGACTAATTTATCCAATGGTTTAGCAATTTGCATTGCAGATACAGATGATCTGATAATGTCTAAAGCTCTGGTGGTTGGATCATCATCTTTTGAAAACCATGCACATTGTTCTCTGATGTTTGAAATATCAACCATGTATCTGTTAATACCTGCAAATTCAGCAAAATCTCGAAATTTCTGTTGATGGATCTCAGGAGAACAGGCCGCAATGACTATACCCTTCAACTTCTCCGATTTTATTTTGTCTGCAATTAGCTGCTGTCCCTCAACTGAACACAGATATGGATGGTCTTCAACACAAGATAATCCAGTTTTCATTAGGAAGTCCTTTAAAAGTTTTATATTTAATTTTCCAGAGATGTTATCGCCGCAATGACAAATAAAAACACCAATTTTATTTTGGTTGGATGTGATCATTTTATCACTTTTAATTTCCTAATGAAAGGTTCTATTGGCACCACATGCATGTCTATCCCCAAATTCTCGGGATCTGCACCCATTAATATTGATATTAACTCTGAAATGTAAAGGACAGGAATATATCCATCCATATATGATTCTTCTATTAGATGTTCCTGATAATGTTCCAAGTTAAAGCTGCAACCAGGACATTGTGTGATAATAATATCCGGTTTAACTTCATTGATGCTGGATAACTTTCGCAGCAACGTTTCTCGGGAATATTCACAGTCAATAACCGAACCATGCAGTCCACCACCACAACAAAGGAATTGTTCAGAGTAATCAACTACATCACATCCTAATCCTTTCAATATTTCATCAAGTACTGTGGGCCTTTCAAAGGTTCCTGAAATTATGTCCTTAAAAAAGAATTTAGAGTAATGACATCCATGGTGTGTTACAACATTTATACCCGAAAGGGAGTACATTTGATCTGTATTTTTAAGATCATTTATCCTTGAAAGGAAGACATCTGAGACATGACGAATATCAAGATCAATTTTATAATCCATTCCAATTTTTTTCATTATAACTTTAGCATCTTTTTCAAGATTTTTCTCCTTTGAAAGCAGTTTCTGGCAGTGCTTTAGGTTGCTGTAACAACTTGAACATAAACAAACCAAATCAGTATTTTCAGTTTCAGATGCTAATGAAATATTACGGGCATTTAATGCAAGATTAGTCTCTAATGGAACGACTCCACTATAAACACCGAATCCTGCACATGATGATTGTCTTGGATCTTCTTTATAACCCGCATTGATCTGGTCTAAAACATATTTTACCGAGAGTTCAATACCGGGATACAATGAATCTGCCACACAACTTTTAAATAAATAATAGTCATTTGGTATATCATCTGTTTGATCCATCTTTAGTCCTCCACAAACCCTGTTAACTCTAAAATTTGTCTTACCTCTTGTAGAGACTCTTCAGGGAGCGGATTAATACGGGTCATATCCATTTTAAAACCTAAACTCTCTCTTTTTTTACTGTTTTCTATGCTTTGATCATTGGTCTTAACACCAAATTCTTCAAGTAGATCTATCCGTTGTGTTGATGGTAAAAATGTAATCCCATATTTGTACAAGTTTAATTTAATTTGTTTTGAAATATTAATGATTTCAGGGGGAGCATTACCATTAAAAACAGATTTTAATTGGAGGGATTGAACACCTAAGCCTGCTTTGCAGTTTCTAGGACACCTTGCCCTACAAGAGTAGCATTGACCACATTTCCATATTAACTCATTAATTTCCTTTGAGTAAACATCATCGAATATGAATTTTCTCATAAGCTCTCTGGGATTATAATCTTGGTATAGATAAGCTGCAGTACAGCTTGCTGTACATCTACCACACTGTATACACTTTTTAAATCCACTTTTTTTAAATAACATATCATTGATGGGTTTTGATGTGTTGTTGAGTGTGAAACGTTTGATTTTACGTATTGGGATATTTTTTCCCGATTTTTGGTGTGTTGACATTTTTATTCCCATTTTTAACTTTTTGATAATTTAAGATTTTAAATAAAAATTCGATGTATATTCTTTACATATCGTAACTATTCCTAGCTTCAATATATAACTTTACTAAATCTCAAAATTAGAACAGACATATTCATAAGTTGTGATGTTTATTCAATTAAATAATCCCATAATCAAAACTATTTATAATAGATTATTCCTGATATAGGGTGGGTTAACTGGATAAAAATCTAATATATAATTTTTTTCTTAAAATTCCAGTTTGTTTTGATATTTCAATGCAACATGTTTATTAGTCCATATCGTTATAATGGGAATATCCAAAAATAATAAGAAAAATAATGAGAGTGTCCCTATTATGCAGAATCGAATCATTATAATAATACTAATTATGATTGTGGGAGTTGTAGGTGTAGTGGCCTATATAACTAGTTTTTCTAACAGTTCTTCCAGTGGAACAATAAATGATATGGCTGGAAGAAGTGTAGATGTACCTTCCGATGTGAATAAAACCTTTTCAATTGCAGGATCACTGACTATTATGCTTTACATGATTGCACCCAATAAAATGATAGGTTGGAATTCAAACAGGAATAGTCCTGAAAATCAGTATGTGCCGGCTCAATATCAAAATTTACCAGTCCTTGGTGGCGGTACAAACGATGCTAATTATGAATCAATAATTTCTGAAAGTCCGGATGTTGTGTTTATAGGTCACGGTGGGGATAATACGACTATAGATGGTATACAAAATAAGTTTGGGGAAATTCCAGTTCTAGATGTGGAAGGAGATAACAACCTTACAAACATAGTACCAGCTATAAGATTCATGGGAGCGGTACTTGGCGATGAAAATACTTCAGATCAACTAATAGAATTCTACAACAATGTATATAATCAGGTTAATAATACTGTAAAAACCATACCAACTTCAGAGAAAAAAACTGTATACTATGCAAGAGATGATAGTGGTTTAAGTACTTTTGCTCCGGGTTCTCCTCAAACTCAGCTTATAGAACTTTGTGGGGGGATAAATGTGGTTCAAGGGCCAGCATCCTCTTCTGGAGGGGCCATGGAAGTTTCAATGGAATTGGTTTTACAATGGAATCCAGATGTTATTATCACCAGCAGTCCTAATTTCTATAATACTGTTTATTCAAACCCCTTATGGCAGAATATAAACGCTGTTAAGAATAAACAGGTATATTTAGTCCCGCAATCTCCATTTAACTGGTTTGAAAGTCCTCCTGGAGCTAATACCATCATGGGCATACCCTGGACTGCTGAAGTTCTTTATCCTGATAAATTTGAAAATATGAATCTGAAGAATCTTACCATGGAATTTTATTCTAAATTCTATCATTACAACCTAACAGATACACAAGCCTCAGGCTTGCTTAATTCATCGGGCCTAAAGGGATATTAAATTGAGGGATTAAAATTTTCAAGGGAAAAATGGGTAAATATATGCTTAGATGGAAAATCAAAAATAAAATCGAGTCAGATAGTAGTGCAATGATTATATTACTCCTCATTTCACTGATCTTCCTCTTTTTTATATCATTTTTCCTTGGAAAGTATCCTATATATCCACAAGAAATAGTAATGGCAATTGTTTCTAAAATACTGCATATACCTTCTATGTCCACTCCTACAATCAATACAATTATATTTGATATAAGAATGCCAAGAATTCTGGCGGCTATGATGGTGGGAGCTGCATTATCTGTTGCAGGAGCTGCTTTTCAGGCTTTATTTAGAAATCCGTTGGTATCACCAGATAAATTGGGTGTTTCTGCAGGAGCGGGTTTTGGAGCTACTTTGGCTATTTTATTTTCCGCTGGAGTGATTATGATTCAGACTTCTGCATTTGTTTGGGGGTTGATTGCTGTTGGGCTGACCTATTTTTTTGGTAGAAGATTTAAGGGCTCGTCAATGATGACACTAGTTTTATGTGGAATTGTTGTTGCAAGTCTGTTTGCAGCGCTCCTTTCGCTCGTTAAATATTTTGCAGATCCCAATGATCAACTACAATCAATTGTGTTCTGGCTATTAGGAAGTTTAGCATCTGTAACTAATCAGGAGATTGCAATTGTGGCTTTACCAATACTGATTGGAACAGCAATTCTTTTAATGGTACGATGGAGATTGAACATTTTGGCAATGGGAGAAGAAGAAGCACAATCACTTGGAATTCATACTAAAAGAATAGAAGGAATTATAATAATTTGCTGTACTTTAGTAACAGCTGCATCAGTCAGTATATGTGGAATTATAGCATGGGTAGGACTTGTAATACCGCACATGACCAGAATGATTGTTGGTCCCGATCATAAAATTCTCTTACCTGCAAGCATAATTATTGGGGCATTTTTTTTACTCTTAATAGATGATATTGCTCGAACTGTAACAACTACTGAGATTCCGTTAGGATTATTAACCACCTTCATAGGTGCTCCTTTTTTTATTTACCTTCTAATTAAAACAGGCGACTCAAGGAGATGGTCTTAAAACTTTTCTATGTTGCATTTTTATTTTCTACAAGTATAAGCTTTCCAGTGGTAGGATTTTTATAAACTGTACCCACTGTTGAATATCCTGTATTGGACGTTGCAGTTGTTGGAACCGTTGTGGGGGTAATATTCAATTCTTGTCCAATTTTTATCTGGTTTTGAGTTACATCCTGCGGGTTTTCCATAAAAATTATGGTAAAAATGAGAAATCCCACAGCAAGCACTAACATACAGTCGATCATGTTAACTGCATAGATCATAGGATCTATCTCACTATCAGAAGATAAAACCTTTCTCCTTTGGCGCATTCGTTTTTTTATCATTTTAAAATCTCCAGAATAGTATCAACCATGGTTTCAAGATTAGAAATATCTTCTTCATACCATCTACGTCTGATCTTGGAGGTTATGAAGGCTATTGATGCAGATGCCATACCCAACACCGCTGCATCGAATGCAATTGTTAAATGTTGTGCTAAACTCTGTATGTTACCTGCACCCAGTGCGGTGAGCCCGGGACCTAATGGTATCAGAGTACCCATAAGACCTATTGCAGGTGCAATTTTAGCAATTATATCGGTTCTTTCCAGTTTTTTAGCAGAATTTATGTTTTCATCTTCAACCATTTTAATGGCAAGAGATTCTCTAAACTCTGAACTTACATCAGAACCTATTATCATAGTTTTAAGAATTTCTTTATGTGTTGGTGGAATTTGACCCTTTTCAATAACACTAATTATTTCATCCATATTTTCTCGATCGGGTAGTGATAAAATCTGATTAGTAAATGTATTAAAATTGTATCTGATTTTTTTTCGTTTGTAATATTCGGCTATTAGAATGCCTAAATTAATTAGAGCGTATATAAAAAAGATGGTAAGAACTACCATTACCGGTATTAAAAAACTTTGAGTAATTGTATGTAGCGAATTGGTGAATATGGTGGAGATTGATGAAGTTACCATGGGATTACCTCGTAAATATTTGTTTAAATTATTCCTTATTTTAACATGATTATCTGAATTTTAAATGTATTTATATAAATTTAAATTATTTAATAGTTCAAATATTAACTTTTCCTAAGTTCCATATAGATTCCAGCAGCTATTAATCCCGCTATTAATAAAATAACAAAGATATAACTATACGAATCGCTAGCACTAGCTTTAGGAATTTTAGATACTTCATACTCTTTTTGTCCTCCGCCACCCCCACCACCAGCATTTTGTAAACTCTCTAAAAGATTATTACTATTTTCGGACTGAGTCAAGTTATTAATTAACGCAGATAAATGGGAATTACCGTGAATAGTTGTACTGTCGTTTCCTACACTTTTTCCTGTAGTATTGCCGGTTGTATTTCCCGTTGTGTTTCCTGTAGTATTGCCAGTTGTGTCTCCTGTAGTGTTCCCGGTCCCGTTATGAGGTGGTGTGATAATAGATGCGACTTGGGCTGTAGCAGGTCTTGTAAACGGGAGATCATTTGGATAGTTCAACATGTTGGTGTTATAACCCGCCAATACCAATGAATTAAAATTTGCTTTAGCAGTTATAGTTTTACCCGCTGCAGAGGGTAATACCTTTGCAGTGATGATCCAGGTTTTTTGTTGCCCTCTATTAAAAAATCGCATTTGATACACGTTAATTATTCCTGATGATGAATCATAATCCTGCATACTCAAACCCGGTGCAGAAAATGATAAAAATTGTAAACCAACAGGTACAGGAGCGGATATAGATTCCTCCTCCCAGTCTACAAATCCGGTGTTGGTAGCAACCACAGTAATTTCAACTGTATCATTCACGTGCAGACTAGTTGGACTTATTCTCACAATTAAAGATCCGCTAAACAAACTAGTTGGATCTATGGGCAAAATTATTGTATCATTATCACTACCATTAGGAGCAGCAACCAATCCTAAGCTAGATAATCCCATAAAAAATATCAATAATAAAGGTATAATTGATTTCATTTCTATTGTCATCCCACTTTATCTGTTTGATCCATGTAGATTGGCATTAATTAAGATAAAATTCAAAATTGAATATAGCATTATCTAATTTAACTTATTAAATCACAATAAGTCTCAAATAACGTAATATATATACTAAATTACAATTGTTACGATCTACTACTATTTAACTAAATGTACATTTATACGTATCGTAAATTGTTATTTTAAAATTTTAGTAATTTAAAATTGTACATTAAAATCTAGAAAAAAAAGAAAAAAAAGGGTTTATTTTCCAGATTTAAACCGGAAAATATAATTCTGCGACAGGTTGTTACCTGCGACGTCCTTAATAGATGATGCAGGAATTATTACCTCGTACCAATTGTTTGGAGTTCTAGTTTTTGTTGTTTTAATGTTTATGGTATTTCCTGTTATTGATATGGTGATTGGAGTTACTTTTCCCGTTGTTAAATTTTTGATGTATATTTTGGACCAGTTAACACTAGGTTTGATGTTTTCACTAAATTTAATTGCAATAGTACCTGTTTTTGAGAATCCAGTTTGATAATTTTTAGGGTTGGTTGAAACTACTTTAGGTGGAATTTTATCTATAACATAACTCACAGTGTAAACGGGTGACTTTTGTCCTGATAAGTTGATTGCAAGATATTTCAAATTAGTTGTTGAAGTTATACTTATGGGTCCTGTGTACTTCTTGCTTGTTGCAGTTGGTGTAGTTCCATTCGTTGTGTAGTATATGCTTCCTGTTTCGGTCATCTTCAAAGTAACAGACAAGTTGGTGTTGTACGATCCTCCGGCTATATTTGTTGTTGCGGTTGGTGGTAAATTGATAATATATGTTGATGTGCTTATCGAGCTCCAGTTACTAGCAGAGTCTACAGCTGCGAATTTAATAGTTGAAGTACTATTAATCACAAGTGAATCCGTGTATTTAACTCTTGTAATGCTTGTTCTTGGATCACTACCGTCTTTGGTGTAGTATATTGTTGTTCCGAAATTTGATGTTAGAACCACTGTTTTGGTAGTATTGAAAGTACCACCAACAGGATTTGCACTGATATTAAAAGGTACCAGATATGCATAATTCAAATTTGAATTTGCGGTGCTGTAACTTACAGTAGGAATTCCTGATGGACTCAAAGTAAGCGATATCCATTGTCCTACACCATTTGCAGTGTCAACATTATTTATAATCCAATTTGTACCTTCTTCGTATGCATATTTGAGATCTCCGGTATTTACATCTTCATATACTATTATTGGACTATTTGCAGAATTTAAAACTAGTTTACTGCTTGATGATTTCAGAGTGCTCACCGTACTAATGATCCATTGTGTACCATTGTAGTAAGCATATTTTAAGCTTCCTCCACCACCGCCAATATTTGCATTGTAACTTATATGTGGGTTTCCAGACGAATCCAGTGCAAGGGAATTCCATATACCTACATTTTGTAAATCTACCCTATTTCCGTCTACAATGGTTATATCCCAAGACCCTGTTGAAGGGTCTAATTGGGCGTATCTCAGACTTCCTTGTACCGGACCACTGTTAATATCATAGTAACAAATACATGGAATTCCTTCTGAATTAACTGCTAATGAATTCATACGGCCGCCTGAAGGTTTAGTGGTAACATTATCTATAATCCAACCTGAACCGTTATTATACATAAATTGGAGTTCTCCTTCTCCATTGTTGCCGGAGTCATTGTAGAAACTGATCATAGGTTCATCATGGTATAATACCAGGTTTATATATGAAATATAACTATTTTCAGTCAATGCAGTTATATGCCATCCTGTGGCGTCTTCATATGCATATTTCAGTTTATCTGTAGTGTTTGTACCAAAAACTTCTCCATAAACCATATGTGGATTGTTTGATGAATCCAATGCTAATGAAACATAAAACCCAGTCCCAGCTGCAGAAGAGTCCACAGTTTGGTAGTGCCATCCTGTACTATTTTTATATGCATATTCAAGATCAGGATTACTTGTTGTTGTTGGTGTTTGATAGTATGCTATATGAGGATTACCCGATGAATCTACAGCTATCGAATTGTATACTCCGTTATTGTCGATGGTTGTAGTATTCCATGTTCCACCTGCACCTGGTTTGTCTAGTGTGTAGGTTTTTGTAGTAACATTTGAAATTAAACCTGCACTGTTGACAGCTATAAATTTCACTATCGTTGTTCCTATGGTGTTGATACTTATCGGCCAATTATACAGAGTACTTTTATTTGTAGGGTTAGAACCATCTATTGTGTAATATATTTTTGGATTTGTGTCTAACTGATCAACTGCACTTAAAGTAACTACCTGATCTGTGGTGTATAATCCACTTGGTAAGCTTGCAGATGCCACAGGTGCAGCGGTGTATACCATATTATAACTTTCACTGTAAATAGGGCTCCAATTACCTGCAGCATCAACTGTAATGTATTTGAGCATGGTAGTTGTGTTAATCATAATTGGACTGGTGTATTTAACACGGGTACTACTTATAGTTGGGTCGCTGCCGTCTGTTGTGTAATAAATTGTTGGATATGGATCTATGTTGTCGGTTGCATTCAGGGTTATAGATTCTTTTGTGTCATAAGTACCTGTTGTTGGATTGGCTGTAGCTGTGGGTGCTGTCTTGTCAATGGTATATACATTTGTCATAATATCTGATTTATCACCATTTGCATCGACTGCAAAAAATTTTAATGTTGTTGTTCCTTCATTATTAAGTGTTATAGGTCCATTATAGGGTGTGCTGTTTGTTGTTGGATCACTGCCGTCTGTTGTGTAATATATGTTAGGATTGGGGTATAGATTATCTGCTGCTTCTAAATTTATTGTCTTTGTGGTATTATAGGAGCCATCTTGTAGGTCTGATGAAACGCTAAGAACTCCAACATCTATATTTTGTGTTGTTTCATTGCTACCATATGCATTGGTTACATATTCTGTGACCGTGTATTGGCCGGGTGTGGTGTATGTGTGTGAAGGGTTTTGTTCTGTGCTGTTGGTTCCATCACCAAAGTCCCAATACCCGGATATTGGGTCTTCTGTTGACTCGTCTGTAAATTGAACATCTAATGGAACAATTCCCTTGGTAACATTTGTAGTGAATGCTGCGGTTGGATTTGTTGATCCCATTACAGAGTAACCACTTGGACCCCCAGTTTGTCCTGGTAAAATACTGTTTGTCCATCCCATCCCTGCACTGTGTGTTGTATTAGCATTCCAAGCATAAATATTGAAAGTTGCTAAAGATTGAAGATCATCGAAGGTGTAATTAATTTTCACAGCTCCGTAATTCACCAGCACCCCATTTCCAGTTGGATAATTAGATCCAAGGAGGCCTGCATGAAGATCAATAAACATGATATTGAATGAGTTGGAAGGATCAGTCAAGTCTTCATTGTAATATATTGGATAAGCAGTGTCGCCACCAGCGGGTTTCCAGTTTTGAGGTCCATATATGAAATCATTACTATAAAAAGTTTCATTTATAGAAACTGGTTGATATGTAATGTTATCCATGGAGGGTGCAGTATTATAACCGTCAGGGATCCATGTATATCCACTAGCTGTGATGTGTAAAGAGAAGTTTTTGGGCAGTGTCCCGTTTACTGCTATCATTAAAATTACATCATCTTGATAGCCTCTACCACCAGTATCAGTGGCATAGAATACTCCAGATTGTTCTGTGGTGTTTGTATACTGGCCATAATTTGGTCCTAATGTAGTATTTGTGGCTATATGGACCGCATTAAGCCCTCCTCCACCTCCAAGATTCTGGATGTAATAAGTACCGTTATTGGCTGTCTGAACATAGATATTATTATAATCAGAAAGTGGACTGTTATTTACAGAAATAGTTGATTGTAGAGAATTACTTCCTACAGAGTTACTAACATTTAATGTGACATTGAAATTACCTGTTTTTGTATAGTTATGAACAGGATTTTCTAGGATTGATGTGTTTCCATCTCCAAAGGACCAAGACCAAGATGTTGGATTTCCTGTGGATGTGTCGTTGAAATGAACACTCAATGGTGCACTGCCATTTGTATTGTTAGCTGTAAAATTAGCAACCGGGTCAACAGCAGCAGCAGCAGCAGTACCGCTGGACATTGCCACGGCAATACATGTTAGTGCAATAATTAGTAAATATTTTCTTGAAATTTTCAAATTCCATCCGCCCCCAAACTATTCGCAAATAAATAAAATTTATATAATCGATACGTTAAAATTTACGTTTCAAATAAATAAACTTTTAGGAAAAAAGACAGAAAAAACCAAATATTTCAAGTAAATTCGATTTAATTTTTATGAATTTAAAATAAAGTTATCACTTCATAAAAAACCAAGGTAAGACTTTTTTTTGATAAATATTTGATTATTAATAGTTTAAAGCTCTAAAAAAAAGAAAAAAAAGAAAAAGATTTCTTTTATACTGTTTTGAATTGAAGGATATACGATGTTTTTAAATTGTTTCCTGCATTGTCTTTTACTGCTCCTGTAGGTATGTAAACTTCATACAAATTGTTTGTGTATCGTGTTTTTACCATTTTAATATTAATTTCGTCCCCGTTTAGTGATGTTTTTATAGCTACCAGTTTTCCAGTTGTTAAATTTTTCATGTAGATCTTAGACCAGTTAACACCTGCCTTAAGATTTTCACTTAGTTTAACGGTTATAATGCTGGTAGTTGAAACACCTGTGGCACCATTCTTTGGAATGGTTGAAACTACTTTTGGTGTTGTTTTATCGATTGTGTAGATGTTTGTGTATACTGGAGATTTATTACCAGCTAAATCTATTGCAACAAATTTCAGATTAGTTGTTGTAGTAATAGTTATTGGGCTGGTGTATTTTTTGCTTGTTGTTGTTGGTGTTGCTCCGTTGGTTGTGTAGTAAATAGTTCCTTTTTCACTCATTGATAATGTGACAACTTTATCGGTGTTGTACAATCCACTGTTAAGACTTGTACTTGCAGTTGGTGCAATTGTGTAACTTTCATTATAAACAATTGACTGATTGCCAGCTAAATCTATTGCAATGAATTTAAGAGTGGTTTTTGTAGTTATGTTTATTGGGCTGGTGTATTTTTTGCTTGTTGCTGTAGGGGTTGCTCCGTTGGTTGTGTAGTATATACTTCCAGCTTCATTCATTGAAAGTGATATACTTTGACTTGTATTGTATGCTCCTCCATTTTTACTAGCTTTTACTGTAGGTTTTGTAGTATCTGGACTTTTAACGATTATAGCACTGGTTATAGTAGAATTACTATCGTGACCTGTGACTGTTTCTGTTACGTTGTAGGTTCCTGGTGTGTTATAGGTGTGTGTTGGGTTTTGTTCTGTGCTAGTTGTTCCATCACCAAAGATCCAAGACCAACTTACTGGATTATTAGTTGAGCTATCTGTGAACTGTATAGATAATGGGACTGTTCCACTTGTTGTGTTGGTTGTGAAACTTGCTGTTACTGCTGGGTATTTCACATTGATGTTCATGGTTGTTGTATGGCTTCCTCCAAGACTTGTAACAGTTTCTATAACTGTGTAAACTCCAGGATCACTGAATGTGTGTGTTGGGTTTTGTAGTGTGCTGGTTGTTCCGTCTCCGAAGTTCCAGTTGTATTGGGTTATGGTTCCTGTTGATTGGTCGTTGAATTGTATGTTTAGTGGTGCTGTTCCGCTGGTTGTGTTTTCTGTGAAGCTTGCGATTGGTGCTGGGTAGTTTACTGTTATGAGGTTTGTTTGTGTTTGTGTGTTGTTTCCGCCTGGTCCTGTTACTGTTTCTGTTACGTTATAGGTTCCTTCGTTGGTGTATGTGTGTGTTGGGTTTTGTAGTGTGCTTTTTGTTCCATCTCCGAAGTCCCAGTAATAACTGGTTATATTGCCTATGGATTGGTCATTAAACTGTATATTTAAAGGATTTAATCCATTTGTAGCATTTTCTGTGAATCCTGCAACTGGTGCTGGGTAATTTACAGTTATGATGTTTTGTGCTGTGCTATTCCCACTAGGTCCTGTGACTGTTTCTGTTACTGTGTAGGTTCCGGGTGTGTTGTAGGTATATGTTGGATTTTGTAGAGCACTACTTCCACCATCACCAAAGGTCCAATTATAACTTGTTACGTTTCCGGTTGATTGGTCGTTAAATTGTACATTTAACGGTACGGTCCCACTGGTTGTGTTAGCTGTGAAATTTGCTATTGGTGCGGGTATTATGTTATATCCGCTTGATGTAGGAAGGTTTGACCATTTAACATCATATCCTGTAGCCCAGGCATATGTATCAAATGATGCTTGTGTGTTTAGGTTAGTAAATGTATATTGAATTGTTGCTGCTCCGCCGTTAATTACAGCATTATTGGAGGAATCAGCTAAGTTACCTACACCTAGGTCAACAAACATGAGATATTCTGCACTTGATGGGTTACTGCTATTTTCACCATTATATATGACACTCATACCCGAGCTGTCTGGAATTAAACTCTGCGGACCATATAAGAAATCTGCAGATGTAAATGTTTCGTTAAGTGCACCAGTAACATAATCATTTGTATTAGGTGAACCTGAAGTCCAAACATATCCATTAGATACTAAATTTATCGAAAAATTCTGTGGTATTGGGCCTTTTACTGCAACAAGTAGAATTAAATCATCGTTAGATCCTCGTCCTCCCGTTGTTGTAACATAAAATACTCCAGATTGTGAATAACTTGTGTTGACTTGTCCACTTGGACTTGTTACTGGATTATTTGTTATATGTACTTGGTTATTTCCTCCTGTAGTAAAATAATACGAATTAACTGGTCCACCATCTGGATTTGCTGTTCCATTGTGGTTTGACATGTAAAGGTACATACCCTGATAATTTGTAATTATACTACTTGCTTGAATGTAACCTATTTTAGTATTTGTATTGTTTCCATAGCTGTTTATTCCTGTTAAGCTTACTGTATAGTTTCCAGATTTGGTATAAGTATGTGTTGGGTTTTGTGCTGTTGATGTTGTTCCATCCCCAAAGTTCCATAACCATGATGTATCATATTGGGATTGGTCTGTGAAGATTACTGTCAAAGGGAAAGATCCGGATGTTGTTGAGGCTGTGAAGTTAACTATTGGTGGAATTGGTGAAAGTGTTATTGGTAATGTTGTTGTACTGTTTCCCATTGCGTTAGTTACTGTTTCAGTTATAATGTAATTTCCAGGAGTAGTGTAATTCCATGAGGGATTTTGACTAGTGCTGTCAATGTTTCCATCTGTTCCAAAGTTCCAAGACCATGATGTGGCTGCTGTGGAATTGTCTGTGAATTGAATTGTTACTGGTACTCCGCCTGTTGTTTTGCTTGCTGTGAAATTTGCTGTTGGTAATATGCTTTTGAATGCGTATACTTTTGTATCGAATGATTCAATGTATAATGTTCCATCAGATCCTATTGATGGTGAACTATAAATTGCATTTCCTGTTTTATAGTTCCATTTTGGGGTCCCATTTGGATTTAAAGCGTATACATAGCCATCTTCACTTCCGAAATAAATGGTTCCATCTGCTCCTATTACCGCAGAACTTACTATTTGGTTTCCTGTTTTATAGTTCCATTTTAGGGTTCCATTTGGATTTAAAGCGTATTCATAGTCATCTTCACTTCCAATATAGATGGTTCCATCTGATCCGATTGTAGGCGAACTAAGTATGGATGCACCGGTTGCATATGTCCATTTTAGGGTCCCATTTGGATTAATAGCATAGAGTTTATGGTCACCATAGTCTCCTACATAGATAGTACCGTCTGATCCTATTGAAGGTGAATCATAAATTGATCCTCCTGTGCTGTATGCCCATTGTAGTGTTCCATCAGGATTTATTGCATATAGGTTATCGTCGTAACTACCAACATAAATGGTTCCATCTGATCCTAAAGCTGGTCCTCCTCCATAAGAGTAGATTTTACCTCCCGTGGTGTATGTCCATTTTAGGGTTCCATTCGGATTTATTGCATAGAGTTTATCATCTAAAGTACCCACATATAGTGTACCATCTGCTCCGATTGTTACTGAACCATATATTGATCCTCCGGTGGTGTATGTCCATTTTAGGGTTCCGTTTGGATTTATTGCATAGACATTATTATCTCCATAATTTCCTATGTAGATGGTTCCATCTGATCCTATGGTAGGTGCACCATCTATGGTGCTTCCACTAGTATAATTCCATTTAATTGTTCCGTTTGGATTTAACGCATATAATACTTTATTTACGCCAATGTAGATGGTTCCATCTGCTCCAATTGTTGCTTCACCATAGGTAACTCCTGTTCCCGTGGTGCATGTCCATTGGGTAACATTTGTTTGAGGTCCGACGTACGATGATTGTCCAGAATTATTTAAATATTCCTGAAATTTAGGCCATGCTGTGTTTGCTAGTCCTCCGGGTCCTATGACATAGTTTACTGTATATTCTGGGCTCCAGACTCCAAATGGATTTAATGCTGCGTATCTGAGTGTTGTTGTACAGTTAACATTGATAGGTCCAGTATATAATATTGCGGTATTGCTTGTAATTGGATTGGTTGTATCTTCTGTGAAATATATTATTGCATTTGGGTCGTTACTGGTTAGTGTTGCGGTTTGTGTTATGTTGTATGTCTCTCCTTTCAAGCTGGAACTTGCTGTTGGCGATATCGTATCTATGGTGTATGTTTTACTATATCTGGTACTCCATACTCCGCCCGGGTTTACTGCAGCAAACTGTAATGTTGTTGTGCTGTTTATTGGTATTGGGTTTGAGTAAGGTATGCTAGTTGGACTTGTTTTAGGATCGCTACCATCGGTTGTGTAATATATTGTACTTCCGGGTTGATCACTTGTTAAAGTCACATTCTGACCGGTATTATAGATTCCAGTATCTGGACTAGCTGTTACATTTGGTGGTGTACTGTTAAACACTGTGATAACATTTGGCAGTGTTATTATGTTGTTTCCTCCGGGTCCTGTGACTGTTTCTGTGACTGTGTAGGTTCCTGGTGTGGTGTATATGTGTGTTGGGCTCTGTAGGGTGCTGTTTGTTCCATCTCCGAAGTCCCAATAAAAACTGGTTATATATCCTGTGGATTGGTCGTTAAACTGCACATTTAGTGGGTTTAATCCACTGGTTGTGTTTTCTGTGAATCCTGCAACTGGTGCAGGGTATGGCACTGTGATAAAGCTGTTTTGTATTATTGTGTTGTTTCCACCATCATTTGTTGCTGTTAATGTTACGTTGTAGGTTCCTGGTGTAGTGTAGATGTGATCAGGGTTTTGGCTGGTTGATGTTGTTCCATCTCCGAAATTCCATAACCATGATGTTGGTGTGTTACTGGATGTGTCAGTAAACTGAACGTTTAAGGGTGCTGAACCAGTTGTTGCGTTTGTAGTGAAGTTTGCAACTGGTGCTGTGGGTGTTACTCCCTGAACATTGAAACCACTTACAACTTGGTTGTTGGTCATAGGAATTCCAGTTCCCCAGTTACATGCTGAAAACCATCCATACGCTCCAAAAGATGCAAAGGTGTCCAGATTCGTGAAATTGTAATTTACTGTTATTGATCCAGAATTGATCTCGTTGGCGATTGCACCTGTTACAAATCCACCCACATCCAGGTCAATAAACATCAAAGAAAAATTGTTTGATGAACTTTGACCCGCGAATATTGGAGTGTTAACAGTATTTGCAGGTTTCCAACTTTGCGGTCCATATGTAAAGTCACTTGAAGTGAAAGTCTCATTAAGAGCATCTGTAACATAGGTTATGTTAGTAAGTGACGATGTTAGGGGATTTCCTGTTGCTGGCGGTGCTAATGTATATGAATAACCGCTGGATGTGAATGTCACAGCAAAATCCTTTGGTATAGTGCCGTTTACAGCGAGCATTAAAATAGCATCATCTAAATGTCCAATACCGCCACTGAAAACCACATAAAACGTTCCAGACTGATTATTCGTGGTGGTTAACTGACCTGTTTTGACAGTAGGGTCTGTTGATAACTGAATTGGATTAGAGCCACCCCCACCTTCAGCTATGTAATATGTGTTCGGTTCATATGGATAAACTCCATTATACTGTGCAGTTGTAGTCACACCATTTGGCATGTCGTACTTCACACCTGCACTGTTGGCCACATATATATCTATACCATTATTTTTTGGTAACACAGTAGATGTGTTCCAAGCGGTGATATAGTTAGTTCTGGTCAAATAATTGCTTCCATCCGAATTGGATGTATTTAATGTTACATTATAGGCTCCCACTGTATTGTAAGTATGTGTTGGATTTTTAAGTGTTGACATTTGACCATCGCCAAAATTCCAATTCCAACTAGTAGGATTCCCAGTGGATGTGTCATTGAACTGAACACTCAACGGTGCAAAACCATTAGTTGTATTAACGGTAAAGTTTGACGTTGGAGCAGCTGCTGACGCACTTCCACAAAGTGTTATGATCATAGCACATGAAAGTGCTATAAAAATAGCATATTTTGTCATTTAGACCTCCTTTTAATCGTTTTTTAATCGTCCAGTCCTAGATTCAGGATCGAATATTATCTCAAATAAAGATCCATAATTAAAGAATATTCGATAAATATATTTATACGTATCGAATTGATTCTGAGAACTTGAAAAAATAAAACAAAATATAACAAAAGATATATCGAATAAAAGAATGGATAATAAAAAAGAAACAAATTGAAAAGAGTATTTAATTTCTGTGTTAAATTAATCCCTGTTTACAGCTTTTAAAATGCCCTCCTTCTCCTCCACATACAAGATCACCTTATCCCCAACAGGACATGGTTTAACTAGTCTTTCGTTACGACTGTATATGGTTCCATCTGTGATTTTGTGTCCATCTAAAGTATATACTGCGTCAACACCCATATCTAAAAGATCTGAAACTGAATTAGAACCCATAATTTCAGACGGGCCAGGCATGAGGAATCTCCCATCATATCGGCTCTTAGCAAGACCTAAACCCGCCATAGTTCCTATAACTCCTTCTTCTGTACCACCNNTATTTTTAGCATCTTTTCCAAATGCAATCAATGAGGGTGTAATATGATGCCCTTCAGTAACTGCAATACCTGGATCACTACCTTCTATAAAGTCCATTAACATCTCATTTTTAACAATTTCAAATAGTTGATTTACTAGATCATCACCTTCATCATCGACATGGATAACTGCACAGGTATTATGGGATGTGAATGGGATATCTGGATGTTCATATAGTTGATGTCGTGTTACCCCAAAAATATTATAATTAGTTGCGAGTTTCTTTGCTATGGTACGGGCTAACGATCCAGTACCCCTCGATTCAAGACTGTCTGTGTCATCCATAGATATATAAATCATAGTAAATCTCCTTAATATTTTGTTAAATAATTTAATTATACTTATTATTTTTAACATCCGAAATTTATTTTTAGAATATTTTTTTAATTCAATTTCAAATGATAAATATTACTTCTTATTAGACATTTTAAACATATCGATTGGAATTGGTATAATGAATAGTATTGAAATAATTTATTAAAAAAAATTTGAATACATTTAATCTTAAATTTATTTTACTAGTTTTCAAACTTTTTTGCGAGTTTAAACTGTTTTATTACATAGAGAACATTTGTATTCGGAAATTAATATTTTTGGATAGTAATTATTAAACCAAGGTATTAGGATATTTGATTCAACTTAAAATTAAAAAAAATATGTCTTGTCGGTGTGCTAGATCTACAAGGGCAAGTAACACAGAATAAAACAAATTTAAAAGGCTACAAAATTTCTGGATCACTGCACCATTTACAGATAATTTCGTTTTCATCCTGAACAAATGATTCTCCACAAACACTGCATATAACAATTTTACTTTCAGATATGATGGGTACTCTTAAATCTATAAAATACCAACTATAAACATCGCCATCAGCTTTTAATAGTTCATTTATAGCTGTTTTATGGGATATTTTAGCTTCATTCATATACCCTGTATTGAACAAAGGATAATTAATTGTTTTTTCAGGATCAATAATAATTCTGATACCTTTAACAGTCTCTCTTGGGGTTCCTTTTTATTAACTGTTACTGCCATCTTTCCATGGTTAATATCTAAACCATTGTTACCGAGGGTGCATCCACATATTATTTGAAATGGATCTGGAATACCATTTTTAGTTTCACAGGTTACATAAATCCTTTCACCATCTTTTATGTCTAACAATTTTTTCGAAAGATTAAACATCTCAAGACCAATAAACGCCTCGGTACTAAGATGTCCATGGAAGGGGATTATTTTATCTATTGTGCCAATAAGACAGGATCCTTTATATCAAATGGAAGATCGTTCATGATTACACCTGTTTATTTATCGTATATTTCCTATAATTTTGATAAATTATTAACAAATAAAAATAATGTATTATGGGGGACAATATTAACCAATTTTATTCATAATCCAATTTTTGGTGATCTACTGGCGATATGTTGTGAATTGGCAAAAAGCCCCCCCCCAAATATATTTTAATTATCGATAGGTATATATAAACATGTCGAATATGTGTCAAAAAAAATTTAATTTATAAAATATTAACGAAATTTTCAAATATTTTATTTAGACTTGTTTGTTAATATTTTTTTTAGCAGGAGGAATATATCCCTTT
>PLTK01000052.1:0-2160 GCA_003164415.1 Methanobacterium sp.
TTATCAAGTGAATGCACAAAAATAATTAGAATACTAATAATTACCATAATTATTCCAATAATGCTTAATGGATTAGTTAAACGATTAAATTTCAATAGATCACCTTTTTAAATTTCTAATAGTCTTTAATTTTTATTATTTTCTAACAAATAACTTTTTAATCAGAATAAAATATGAAAATTTTTTTAAAAAATCTGAATTATCCCTTACGATTTTGAATCTTTACTTGGTATAATTATCATAATAGTATCTAAATTTTTATTTAATATTATGCCCAAATCACACCATAACTTATAATAATAATCAAATATGTAACATCATTTAATGTTTTTACCTGTAACATTCTATATCCCGTTGAATTAATATTTAAATTGAGAATTAGTTTGGATAAAACATCCAAGATTAACTCATTAATCAACTTTTAAAGTAAACTAATTTTGAATACTTTGAAGTATCCATGATTTCGGGATAGTTATTGAAATGGAAAAGGTTGAGTATCTTTTATAATTTTGGAGTGTTTAAATAACATTAAACTCAAAAAAAAGAAAATTTTAAATTAGATTATTTGTAATAAAACTATTTTTCGCTTTTGTATCTGTTATTTTATTATCCTACTTTTTTCCGCATCCTTGCTTGTGCATGCCAGATTCCAAATACGTATCCCATTAAACCTGCCCCTAATGCTGCTTGTAGGGCAAATAATCCTGCTTCTATATCACTATTAGGTGGTGTCCATATTGGGTGAACCCATGGTACATAACCTGTTGATAATATCCATGCAGGTCCCTGATCGTCTGATGAAGGTACTGATACAGCTTTACTTTCGAATATAAGTGGATATGCTATGAGTGTTATTATAATCAGAAGCATTATGGTAGTTCTTCTTTCTACCATATTTAATTCACCTCTGACGTTTTTATAGGTGGTTTGCCGGGTTCTTCTGTTTTTATGACATTTAATCTTCTCAGTAGGTCGGGTCTCAGTTTTTGGATGTATTCGAATATTATAACTGTTAGGAAACTTTCAGCAATTGAAATTGGTATCTGTGTGTATGAATATATGATCATCATTTTTATCCAAGCAGATTCAAACGTTGGTATTGGAAATGCCATCCCAAGTTCTGTTGCAGCAGTAACATAGGTCATCCAGTCACCAACAAAAGCAGCTAAAAATATTGCGGCCGAGTATCCTAATCCTATTTTCCTACCAAATTTCCAAACGAACACAGCACAAAATGGACCTACAACACCCATAGAAAAGTCATTAGCCCCTAGGGTAGTTATTCCACCGTGTGCCATGAGTAACGCTTGGAAAATTAGAATTGGGACGCATATGGCACTAATAACTGTTGCTCCAAAGAAGACTGCACCTAAACCATTACCTGTAGGATGAGATGAACTTCCAGTTACTGAAGGCACATGTAAAGAGGACATAATAAAGATAAATGCTCCACAAACAGCCAGTAAAGGCTTCATTTCAGGATTGTCTCTTGTTATCTTTTTCATACGGATCACACCATGGGCAATAAAAGGTATCGCAAGTGCATACCAAAAAACACACCAATACCAAGGCAAAAATCCTTCCATTATATGCATATTAAAACCTTCCTAAATTCCATTTATATAATCCCCCTCCAATTTTATATATAAAAATATTGCTCAATTGTTCATTTGATTTCAAAGTTTACTTTAATTATTATCAAGTAAACTTGAATTATTTATTATATAAAATTTTTGGTCCAGAATTGTCAAAATAGATCCAGTGATGTTAAAACAACATATTTTATTATTTCTTATTCTGAAAAGCTGAGTTTAGTAATAATTACGTAATAAAAATTTGAACAAAAAACCTATCTTGGTAATACTACTCTACACATTTATATTATAATAATTGTAAGTTTATAAATGTGATTAAAAGGCGTTAAAGCAAGTTTAAGAGAGTATTACATTCTCTCTTTATAATCGTGACATAGTATTACCATATACTTCTGTTAGCTTTCGCCGTTCTATAAAAATTAATGGAGGAGTTAAATGCATATACCGGATGGATTTATACCTTTGTGGCAGTGTGCTATATATTGGACTATAGCAATCGTAGCATTGATATTTGCTTTTAGATGGGGTAGGGAAAAGCTTGATGAAAAAAGCATACCATTGATGG
>PLTK01000052.1:2294-2725 GCA_003164415.1 Methanobacterium sp.
ATAAATGGTGGTCAATTGGAATAGCTTCATGGGTTGCAATATTTTTAGCAGCAGTACTTGCATCAGTAGAAATGTGGTTGGCAGGAACATTCCCATTAGCACTAGGACTATTATACATGGGCGGTTTCCATGCAATGATAGGAATATTCGAAGCAATAATAACTGTAATAGTAATATCAACCCTAGAAAAAGTCAGACCAGATCTACTGGCATGGAACAATCTAAAACCAACTCAAACAGATAATACAGAAACCGAACCAACAGAGGCTGTCGCAAAATGACTTCCAAAAATAAGAGTCTTTTAATAGGAGGATTAATTATTGCCCTAATATTAGGTGTTCTATCACCGTTTATAGCTTCAACCAATCCTGATGGACTCGACGCAAGTGCAGAACATTTGAACCCCGCAATAATGGATAATCCCGGATATT
>PLTK01000136.1 GCA_003164415.1 Methanobacterium sp.
AATTTACGGATTTTTAAACTATTATCAGTAGTATCATACCCTAAGAACATACTTTATCTATTAATATTCTATGAAAATTTATTTTAATTGATCTAATCCCAAATCCATTATTAATAAATGGTTAAATTAAGAATAAATTAATAAAAAAGACATAGATGATATTAGCATGTCCTAAGATAGGATAATCTTCTAACTATTTGTTATTTAAATTATACTTATTACTTCCATAGCTGTTACAAACATTAAATAGCTTTTCCATAATTATGCCCAAATCTCTACCAAATCTTTATTAAAATTTTTATTTTAAAAAAATAAACTATAATAAATAATTAAAATTAGCATAGAGTTATTCTAGATTATTTTATGATAATACAATAGTTTATTGGAGATTAAATCAACTGCATTTGTTATAAAATATTCGAATGTACTATCGTGATTGAATAGATCTATCCGAAATAATTGTTTATTTTAATTATTTTTGATGATATCAAATTTTATGAGTAAAAAAAAAAGAATATTTGGGAAAAGGTACCAAGATCACTTTTTTATGCATGATATAACAGTTCCGCCTAATACTAAGAAAATTGCTAGGATCAATCCGGCTATTGGTATCCTGTATGTTGCATTGGTATTTCTTTTGTATTTGCATTTAATGTGGCTGTAACGATTTTTGCTGTTGTTATTGGGAGTGTTATATTTGTTGGATTTACTGTCAGAGATGTGAAACAGATTAATTACTTGTTCCATTTTAAAATTAAAATGCTTGAACTATAAGATTTTCGATTACGATTTTTTAGTAAATGATAGTTAATACTTTTGAACAATACGGATATGGTTAAAAAAATGGTCAATCCTAAAATCCTGCATATAACAGAAGATGCCATGGAGGCTACTAAAATTACCCGATGCCTAGATTCATGGAATTATAGTGTTAAAATTACGGGTTTTGAAAATAAACAAATATTAACCCAAAATTTACTAAAATATGACTTGCTTCTAGTTGACTTACCAATTAAAACTAATTATAATGGAATAGAAGTTTTTGATAATTTTAAAAATTTTATAGATGTACCTGTCATATGTCTTGTATCGCGTGGGGATGATTACAAAATCGATTTTCCTAAAAACTTTTTTTATATTGAAAAACCCACAGATCCAAAGGAACTTAAACTTACAATTGAAATGGCCATTTACAGACATCAAATGGAAATGGCACTATATGAAAGCGAACGAAAATATAAGCTACTCATAGAAAATGCTGATGATCCAATAGCAATAGTTAAAAAGGATGGAACATTCCTTCTGGTTAACGAGAGCGGAGCTAAATATTTTGGAGGCATTCCCAGAGATTTTAACGGTAAAAAGATGTGGGACGTGTTTCCAGCTGAACAAGCAGATTCACAGATGAGATCAATCAAAAAGGTGATTGAAACTGGTCAGGGATTGGTTATTGAAGAAAAAACAATTATAAATCGCCACGAAAGATGGTTTAGCACGAAATTACAACCAATAATAGATTCTAATGGTTCAATATCCAGTGTTCAGATTATTGCAAGGGATATAACAAAAAATAAAAATATTGAATTTGATCTTATAAGCAGGGAAAGTTTCTTTTCAAGAATTCTTAACGACTTACATTCATTTGTAGCTGTATTGAAACCCACAGGTGAAATAATATTCATAAACAATACACCTTTAGAACTCATAGGGAAAAAATTAGAAGATGTTGAGGGCAGTATATTTTATGAAACTCCATGGTGGGACTATTCTCAAGAGGTTAAATCCTCTTTAAAGGAAGATATTGAGCTTTGTGCATCTGGTAAATCGTTATCGCATGAAATTCAGATAAACTCATTACACGGTTTGATATGGATAGACTTCAGTATGCATCCTGTTTATGATTCCAATGGAAATGTTAAATATTTGGTTCCTGAAGGCAGGGATATCAGTAACATCAAAAACGCAAAAAAAGCATTACACGAGGAAAAGAACAGATTTATGAGTCTCAGTGAAAATGCACCCTTTGGAATGGTGTTAATTGCTAAAAATGGTGACTATAAATATGTAAATCCTAAGTTCATAGAACTCTTTGGTTATCATATAGNNGGGGAGAAAAAACCTAGAACATACGAAGTCACAACCCGAAGCGGTGAGAAGAAAATAATCGATTTTTTACCGGTTTTACTTGAAAATAAAGAATATTTAATGACAGTAAATGATATAACCGAAAGAAAAATGGCTGAAAATGCATTAAAGCAAAGTGAAGAAAGATTCAGAACAGTAGCAAGCTCTGCTGTTGATGCTATTATAATCACAGACTTGGAAGGTAGTATAGTATTTTGCAACGATAGTCTGCAGAGAATATTTGGATACAATGAAAATGATATATTTGGAAAACCTGTTAATATGCTTATGCCGGGCCGTTACAAGGACGAATTCAAGAGAAACCAGGTACAATTCAAATTAACTGGAAGACATATGCTTTCAGGTAAACTATTTGAATCATATGGCCGTCGTAAGGATGGAAGCGAATTTCCAATTGAAATATCTATAACTGCATGGGAAGTGGATGGAGACAGGTTTACAACATCCATAATAAGAGATATAACTGAACGTAAACTGGTGGAATATGAGCTTAAAAGTAGTGAAGAGAAATTTAGACAGATGACCGAAAATATTCAGGAAGTATTTTGGATAATAGATCCTAAGATGAGTCAGTTACTGTACATAAGTCCCGCATACCAAAAGGTATGGGGATGTAGCAGGGAAAGCCTGTTTGACAATCCAAGATCATGGATTGAATCGATCCATGCCGAAGACAGGAAACAGGTGATAGATACAATTTTCAGAACACCACACAAAGTCCAGTCCCGTGGAAATGGAATTGAATACCGGATAAAAAGGCCAGATGGAAGTATAAGATGGATTTGGGGCAAAGCAATACCACTTAAAAATGAAAAGAATAGAATACAACGTATTGCAGGTATAGCTGTAGATATAACCCGTCGTAAAAAGGCCGAAGAAAATTATAAGAACCTTTTTGAAAATGTTAGTGTAGGTGTTTACAGAAGCAAATTAGGTAACCAAAGTAAATTTGTAAATGCTAATCCCGCACTTTTAGAAATGTTCGGATATAAAAAGAGTGAAATATTCGCAATTAAAGCTTCATATCTGTACCAAGACAGGGAAGACAAGATAAGATTTGAACACAATATCATTAAATATGGACGTATAGAAAACCAGGAGGTTAAGTTCAGGAAAAAAGATGGAACACCATTTACAGCTTCGGTATCTGCCTTCGTTATCAAAGATGATTCAGGAAATATTAAATACTACGATGGTGTTATCCAGGACATAACCAAGTTCAAGGAAATGGAAGAGAATATTAAAATTCTAGATCCAGTCGCAATATTCGATAGATTCCAGTAAAGTTAATAAAATTTATATTAAATTTAATTTTTACATGACAAATGTATTGTCATATCTTCTGTTCAAACAGTCCTAATAGAATAGAATCCCATCAATATATGCACATTTCAGATATTTTATACATTTTTTTTATACGTGTATAAGTTCAGAGTATAATTTTTCCATTTCAATTTAAC
>PLTK01000238.1 GCA_003164415.1 Methanobacterium sp.
AGTTTATGTTCTACTTTGGATTTTTTAAGTTTGTAAAACGATTTGAGTAATGTTGGAACATTTTTCCTTTTTTCTAGTGTTCCAACAAATAGTATAAATGGAAAATCTATATTATATTCTTGTTTCAATTCATCATGTATCTGTTTTTTGTTTTTTAAAGGTTTATATTGTTCGTCTGCTGATAATGGTATTACTCTTAACCTTTTTTCAGGTATGTTTAGGAGTTTTATACAGTCGTTTTTTGTACTTTCAGAGACACATATCATGACACTGGTTCTGTTTTTTATAAATTTAAGCGATGATCTCCATGTCATATTAGTTTCTCTTGTGTGCATTTCAGGAAATAGTATTGGTGTTAGATCGTGGACGGTAAGTACTTTTTTAATGTTCCTGTTGAGTACAAATGGTGTTATCTGATTATACCAATGTACAGGTATGTGTAATACATCTATATCTGCATTTTTAACTGCTTGAGGTATTCCTAGTGCAGATGTAAGTTTTAATGGCTTTTCAGGTATTAGGATATCGTTTATTTGGGAATATATAGGATCATCTGATCTTTCGTAGTGTATCAGGGATATCTCATCTGCTTTCCCATTACTTATCATATTTTTAATTAAATTATAGAGATAATTATTAACACCGGTTCTTTTCTTATCTATCATCCATGAGAGAATTCCAACATTCATTGCATCACATTTTATTTTTTTTATCTAAAGATTATTTATTAATGTTTAAATTCAGTATAAATACTCTCTGTTTCAAGAGCCACTGCTTTCCAGCTGGTTTTATCATAAAATTCTTCACATCTTTTCTTTAGATAACTTTGCCTTTCTTTATTGTTCATTAATTCCTTTATTTTAACGAGTAATTCTTGTTTATTTCCATTTTTAAAGAGTTCTATACAATCGTATTTATCTTTAATCCCTTTAAAATAACTTAAATCAGAGGTTATAGTTGGAATTCTATAACTAAGAGCCAAATTTAGTGCAGCTGATGCAACAATCCATCGATATGGATATATAAAAATGTCTGTTGCACTTGCAATTAAAGGTAGGTCTTTTGTATCTACAAAATCAAAAAATTTCACCCTATTTTCTAATCCTAAAGATTTAACTTTATTTACGAGTTCTTCTTTATATACGGCTTGATCCTTTGTTCTGGCACCGCCAGCAACAAATAATATGGTGTTATCCCCAAGTTCGGGTAATATTTCTATTGCGAGATCATGACCCTTATTTTTGCCGATAAAACCGAAAATAGTGATTATTTTCTTATCTGAAACATTTAACTGTTCTTTAGATTTTTCTTTATTTAATATGTGGGCTTCAGATGTTCCTAAAGGTATTTCAACCATTTTATTCTTGTCTATACCCTCTTTATTTAATATTTCAATCATTTTACTGTTATGAACAATTATCTTATCTGATAAATTTAAGAATTTGATTATATTATGATTTATCCAAGAGTTAAGCCCTGCTTCATGTATGGTTGTAATAATATTATTTCCACGTAATTTTAGGAGGGTTATTACCAGTGGGATATAATTCACTTCTATCAGAGGTACTGGTAAGAGGCCGTATAGAGCTGGTTGATACTGTATATGTGTTATCTGATTTTTTTTTATTCCTTTTAACAATTGAATAAAAGAGAATGGATTTTTTGATTGTGTATCTGTAATTGGTATGACGTTGATTTTAATATTTTCACACTTATTCAATTCTTTTACGAGTTGTTCTGATGTATCAGCGATGCCACAATCTGTATTCTGGCTGGTGATGATGTTGACGTTTATTTTTGACATTTTATTCTCGCTTAAATTGAAATTTTTATATTCTAACACTGAAAAGTAGTATTCTAAGATTTGTAATCTAAGATTTTTATTTTTCTTATTCCTGATATTCTGAAATAACTTGATCAGCAATTTTTTGATATTCTTCCACTATCTTTTTATGTGTATCGGCTGTATCGTATTCTTCCATTAATTTGACCTTCATATAAGTCGTTATACTGTACATTACAGATAAAAAACTGATTGAAAAACCTCTGAAACCATCTTTATATCCCTTTGCAAGAATGTAATGTATCATGAATGCTCTAAATAGTTTGAACCAAATTGTGAAGAAATTGTTTCCAAGTTTAATTTCATCCTTTTTACCTTCAAATATGTTGGTAGCCTCGATACTGGTGTAACGGTTAAGGCTTTTATCAATGTAATGTTCAAAATTTATGTAACTGAAGTGTATAAATCCTTCTTCNNCCCCATCCCATGGTATTTATCTGTTTACCAGCAAAATAATTATTATGAGGTACGTAAATGATATCTCCAAGGTCATTTTCCATTATATTAATTAATTTATCCCTTAATTTCTTTGGAACTATTTCATCTGCATCAATAACTAAAATCCATTCGTTTGATGTTTTGTTTCGTGCAAATTCCCTTGCTGGATCTGCGTATCCCACGTTTTGAAAGTAGAATATTTTATCTGTGTATTCGCCTGCAATTTCAACGGTTTTATCTGTACTATACATATCAACAATAACTATTTCATCTGCCCATTTAACAGATTCTAAACAGTTTCTTATATTTTTTTCTTCGTTAAATGTGTTTATTGATACGGATATTTTCATTAAAAGACCTCAAATAGATTAATTTTATATGATTACTTTATAATAAATTTTTGTTAAGTTCTACCTATTACTCTTTTAATTAGTAATACATCGTCTTCTGAAAATGTTTTTAAGAGATATAAAACCCCGAAGTATATGAGTGTTGCGATTATTATTACTATGAAAACATTCGCATGCAGCAATATAATGGCAAGTGCCATTACTAAACTTGCAATGATGGGTTTGTATAATATCTTAAGGATATTAAATTTATACCCATGCACATTCATAATATGGAACCATAACATAAAGCAGGTTAATTCTGTGAGTACTGTGACGTAACATGCTGCAATTAAACCATATCTCGGTAACAGATAGACATTTAACACAATATTTAATAACATAGCTAAAAATGTTGTTTTAACAGTTTCACGTTGTTTGTTTATAGAATTTATAGCTGTTCCTAGGATGTAATTAACAAATATGAGGGGTATAGCCCATATGAGAATTTGTAGTGCAGCTATTGATTGTGAAAATGCAGATTTATATATCATTAAGATTATCGGACTGGCAAGTAAAGTTGTACCTACTGCAATGGGTAAACTTAATATTATTAGATATTTGAAGGATTTTTCATATGAATATTTTAATAATTCCTTAGAAGACACATTTAACCGCGATAATAACGGGAATATTGCACTTACATAGACAAATGGTACAAACATCAAAGCGCTCATAAGACCGTATGCTGCATTATAAAGTCCAGTAGCTGCACTTCCATTATAATATAGAAGTAAAAGAGTATCTATTTTAAATGCTATTAACAGGAAAACACTTGATATTGCTAATGGTATTGCTTCTATTATAAGAAATTTCCATAGATTTGTATCTAGTTCAATTTTTGTTAAAGCAGACTTCCAAAGATTTAGATCTATTTCTATTTTAGGTAAAACAAACTTCCATACACAGACAATGACCCCATAGATTAATGAGATTATGCTGGCAATTAAATAGATCAGACCAAATTCTACTATGGACAGTTGATAGTATATAATTAGTAATATACCCGAAAACATTATGATACTGCTTATGATCTGTCCAATTGATTGATATTCCATTTTTTCGTATGCTTGGAAGATGGAATAGAAGACTGAGGTAAACGCCCCAACAACAAATGATAATGTAATATAATATATAACTTCTGAAATTTGTGGAGAATAATGCCCCAATGTAACCACTACAACCAGTACTGTTAAAGTTATGGTGCTTAAAATTAGTTTAAGTGCGAGTGTATTCCCTATATATTTATTAGCAAGAGATTTATCACGGGATACTTCTCTAACTGTGAGCGTACTAAGGCCTAGTTCTGTAAATATTGATAAGATTGCACCTAAAGCCAGTGCAGAGGATATTATTCCAAAACCTGATGCTCCAAGATAACGTGCTGTGTAAATAGTATAAAAAAAAGCTAAAACATAACTGATTACCTGAGCTATGAGTAGTACTGTTGTATTTTTTGCTACTTTATTTACTGCACTCATAATATTCAGTTTCCTAAAATGTTTAGATTTTAAATATAAAAAGACGAAGATAATTATATCCAATTTGTATAATTATAATTTATAATAAACTTTGATTAAATTATTATGTACTTTTTCTTTTATGGTAATATAAACTATTTGTCCTAAAATTATAACTAATTATTTAATCCAAGCTATCATTCTTCTATTTCTAAATTGAAAATAGATCTAATTGATACTCTTGGGAGTAACAAATTCATTGCTACAGGGATATTTAAAAAAAAAATAGTTAATATTAAATTATTTACTATGATTATTTTTAAACCATTCAACAGTTTCTGTTAGTTCCTTTGTAAAATCTTTTTTAGGCGTATATCCAATAGATTTTGCCTTGGATATGTCTGCAACTGAATGTTTAATTTCTCCTGCACGTTCATTTTCATATATAGGATTGATATCCTTTTCCATGATTTCTTTGATCATTTCAAAGAGCTGGTTAATACTTGTACTTTTACCCAGACCAATGTTGTAGGAACCTGTTTTATTCGATTCTGCAGCGAGTATATTGGCTTCAACAACTTGTTTAACATTTACAAAATCCCTTGTTTGTTCTCCATCACCATATATTATGGGACTTTCATTTTTTAGTAGTTTATCAATGAAGATGGGTATGACTGCAGCATATTGTGACTTCGGGTCTTGTCTAGGTCCGAATACATTAAAATATCTTAGTGCAATGGTTGAAAGTTCGTATATTTCAGAATATACTCTACAGTAAAGTTCCCCAGTGGCCTTTGTAACTGCATAGGGTGATAGTGGATTTATGGGATTTTTTTCAGCGATTGGAATTGTTTCTGTTTCACCATAAACAGCTGATGATGAGGATAATATTAATTTTTTGACTTCACATTTCTTTGCAGCTTCAAGCACCTTTAGGGTGCCTGTTATATTAACTTCGTTTGATCTGAGCGGATCATTCACACTCTGGAGCACACTGGTAACGGCAGCCATATGAAATACGTAGTCCACATCCTCAAATATTTGTTCTAAATTAGCTTGGGTAATGTCACCGAAGTCAGTGTCGATTTTTGTAAAATCTAGTCCCTTGATNNCCCGATGTTTGATTATCAATGATAACAACCTCGTTATCTTGGTTGAGTTCACCAATTAAGTGGGATCCGATAAATCCAAGACCACCTGTAACTGCTACCTTTTTATTTTTCATATATACCCTCGAATCATTTTATGATATTTATTTTTAAATTTAAACCACATTTAAGTGTAGGAATACAGAACGATAAACAGTACCATTACTCGGCAGTTTATACAAGTTGAATGTTAATGTCTGGTTACTTCCAGTTACTGTCGGTGTGAATGAAAAGCTTATATTTTTTGTTTCATTATTTTCAAGTGTATAATTCTGATTAGAAATGGCTACACCGTTTAATGTTGCTATTAAATTGTAACTGGTTGTTTTATCTTCATGGTTTACAATTCCTATTGTAACATTTCCAGGTTCATTTAGACTTATGTTGGATGGGTAGTCGCCTGCTTGATTATTTGCACCGAGTATATATAATTCAGTAAATCTTTCATTAGGAGATGGATTAACTATTATATATACTGTTGCCCCTACAGCAACCACTAGTAAAATAATTATAATAGATGATACTGTTTTATCAAAATTCATTATAGACACCTTTAACAAATTATTATGAGCATTATATTCTAATTTTTTTTATGGATATTATATGTATTAGTTATAAATTATGTATAATTGTTCCTTTTTTTAATATTCGTATTCCAATGGATATATATAATAATTATTGTATTAAAATCTGCTATTTAGAATATATTTTAGCCTAGAGTTATATTTATAAGATTATACATTATTATGTGTTATAGATCAAATAATTTTATATTTATTAAATATTTAAGCTCATTATCATAAAAGGATTTAAAAATGCTACTGAAAAATCCCCTTCAAATGAACGACTGGAAATTTAGTTGGTTTATCAAATTAGTTATTATCATACAGATTTTAATGTTATTTGTGATGGGATTAGACCTTAAAAACATTACAATACCCATTATAAGCCCATTAATAGTATTCTTATACCTTACATTCATTCCAGGTTACCTTATACTGAGAATACTTAAAATACATGAAATGGGAAGTGTCACATCATTACTCTACGCTGTTGGTTTGAGCGTACTTAGTGTGATGTTGGTAGGTTTTTCAGCAAATACATTGTTGCCACTTATAGGAATTTCCAATCCAATAACATTTATACCGCTAGCTGTTATTGTAAATGTTTATGTTGTAATACTGGCAGTTCTAAGCTATTTCAGAGATAAAGATTTTAGTTGTCCATGTTTTATTGATACAGAAGTTTTACTCTCACCCGTATTTTTATTTCTATGTTTAATACCATTTATAGCAATTTTCGGTTCGTATGCTATGAATTTATCCCATAATAATATTATTACCATGATTTTATTGGCTTTAATTGCCATAATATTTGTTCTGGTTGTTTTTGACAAGATACCTAAAAAATTATATTTATTCACGGTTTGGATTATTTCAATATCCTTACTTTACATGAGTTCTTTGATTTCACCATACGTATGGGGATGGGATGTACAAAACGAATATTATCTTGCTAATTTAGTTTTAACCACTTCACACTGGAATTATATGCTTCCAGATGCTTACAATTCAATGCTGAGCATTGTTATGTTGGGTCCTGTTTACTCAATTTTAACACATTTAGATTTGGATTATGTTTTAAAGATCATAATCCCATTCATATTTTCACTTCTACCCCTAGGTTTGTACAGGATATTTAAAATCCAGACACAAGATTCTAAAATATCATTCCTGGCTGTTTTCCTTTTTATTTCATTTAATACATTTTATATAGAATTATTATCCATCACAAGGGAGATGACTGCAGAACTTTTTCTAATTGTTATTCTGCTCTTATTTTTTGAAAGAAAATTTAAACCAAATCTTATATTGTTAATGATCCTTTTCAGCATGGGTCTGGTATTCTCACACTACTCAACTTCCTACTTTTTCATAGCAGCCCTAATACTGGTTACACTGATTCTTGGATTTTTCAATCTAACCAATTTCAATGTACCACTGAAAAAAATAGATATTAAAAAAGATAAAACAATCCTGTATCTGCTACCTGCAATAACTATATTTATGGCTTTTTTTTCCTATTTATGGTACAGCAGCACTTCCCAGGGGCTGGCAATTAATTCAATTATTGATGTTACAATCTACATATATCAGGACTTCCGTGATGCACTAAATTTAACCATACAAAGTGTGGGATTAGTTCCAGGTCCTTTTATATACCTGATAATAGCAGCGGTAATAATAATATTCCTTATAATTATATTTTACCTGGCTAAAATAGCTTTAAAAAGATTTGTTATAATTGAAAATCGTCTTGCCAATACACTCGAAACCAACGTAAAAAAATATCTAAACAACAAGGTAATCTCAATTATCAGCATATTAGTACTGTTGGTACTGTTAATATTTTTAGGCGGATACAAAACATGGGTAGTAAGCTTTTTAAGATATTTTAACTTTTTAGTCGTTTATCTATGCTTTATGGGTTTGATACTGGTCTTCTTTAAGATATATCCGAAAAAATTCCAGAACACCTTTCTAGCCTTTGCTGTTTTTGGTGTGATAATGTTAATGGGCGGATACCTTGTGCCATCATTTGAAAGTGCATTCAACATCTCTAGAATATATGAATTATCATTCCTGTTTCTATCACCATTATGTGTTATTGGTGGAATAAAAATATCTGGTTCGATTTATCAGGTCTTAACACGTAAGAAAATTAGTGGTGAAGGTGCCTTAAAGATTTTCTCAGTTTTCCTACTGGTCTTCATGTTATTTAACACCGGTTTTATAAGTGTACTAGCTGACCAGTCCATTCCAATGCACCTATCTAATCAGGATAGATTATCCGATTATTATCCATTATTTGATCAAGCGGAATTTACAGGAGCTCAGTGGTTAATAGAGAACAATGTAAGTTCTAATATTTATGCCGATGTTTATGGTAAATTCATATTTTACAGGTTCACCCCGAATATAAATAATATATCTGCAGACAATGGAATATCAGAATTTACCAATTATACACAGCCCAACACCTACATGTACCTTAGAAAATTGAACACTGAAAATGGTTTCCTTGTTGGATACACTAGTAGAAGTGATCGTAACAGAATATATGCCGATCTAAGCGGTGCTGCAAACAATAAAAACAGAATATTTGATGATGGTGATTCAGCTGTTTATTATAGTTAGAAATAGTTGATAAAAGTGCTAATTAATAAATTCAATGAATTAACATAACAGTTGATATAAATTAATTAATACGTGCATAACAATATTTATCTATAATGAGTACAATTTTTTCTTAAAATTAATTTTTAATAGTTTAACAAGATTGAAAATTCGTAAAGAGTGTTAAATTCTTATATATTCTTTAAAAAATTATTGAAATAGAAAACATTTATATATCGCGTAAGCAGATGTTTTATCATGTTTATTCATGCATTTGAACAGATCACAATCATAAGTTATATACTTGCACTTATAGCTGCCATGGTGGTGGGTCTGATTTTAAGAATTCCAATTTTACCAGAAAGACCTATGAGATACTCATGGACTATCAGTATCATATTCCCAACATCGGTACTGGCGTTAGGATTTACAGCCATGTTATTTAAACTTGGATATACAGGAATCCCGGTTGCGTTAGTAGTTGGAATATTAACGGCTGTCTTTGCCAAATACTTCCTTGAAAGACTTTTACCAAGACCTCAAGTGGAGGAATCTGCATGAATGAAATCATTGCAATTATAATAGCAGCTGTACTTTGCTGGTTAAACTTTGTACTAATAGATACATGGATGGGACTTCCAGAAGCACCTGGCGTTAAGGGTGCAGAAGTTATTGGAAGAGCTGTTAAAAAACGTGGTGGAGACCTTGCAGGAGGATTATTCCAGGGAAACATTGTATGTTCCCCTGATGCATCGGCTGGAACACTGCTTGCAGCAGCTGCATGTTACACTATCGGAACACCTGAAGGCGGTTTAGTTGCTGCTGTACTAGTATATGCCGGTAACAGACTATGTGCAGATCCTGGATATGCCGGTACAACAGGAGCCCTCACAATCACATGTATCATATATGCTGCATCCTATATCGGAATAGGCCCAGCAGAATTTATTGTTGGAATGGTACTGGCCATAGTCACAATACAGGGAATTGACCATCCCCTCGCATCTAAGTTACTAGGGAAAATTGCCGATAAAGTGGGTAGGCACACCAAATTAACCTAAATGGAGATTTAATCATAATGGCACTTCAAGATCATAAAGACAATATAAATAATAAAATCACAGGTCGATAATCATGTTAATCATGTTAATACAGATATTAGGTATTATCGTACTTTTAATGGCACTAAGAACTCTCTTTGCACAAGATAGATCTGAAAGGATGCTTTACCTTAATGCAATGAGTTTTGGAATAGCTGGAATGATAGCGTTATACATCCAAACACCCTTTGGAGCAATAGTTGCTATCACTTACTTTATTGCATCAACCATAAGCTCAAATGCCATAGCTTACTCAATTGGACGGGTTAAAAATGAAATAATCTTGGATGAATAATAATATTAAATATTCAATTTATTTAATTAAAAAATTAGGATTATAAAAATGGTGGAATAAATGTATCCCTTTCTAGACCTTGTAACTTTGACAAATGTATCGGTAGGTGTGCTTTTCATTGGCGCTGCAGGTATTATTATGCTCAAAACACCTATGGATAAGGTTATTATGTTTGCACTTCTCCAGGGCGGATTTATTGGAATAATAGTATCTGCCAAATATCTTGATGTTGCAATGGCAGCAGCCATATTTGATCCCATATCAACGATCATAATGCTAATTGCTATAACCAAACTTGATGAAATACGTAAGAATAAAATAAAATCTCAGGAGGAAGAATTCTTTGCTTGAAGTATATATATGGTTCTACGCTGGCTGTACACTTGTTATAGTTGGTAGTTTAGCAACTGTGATCGGCCCGGGGGTTAAGGATCCTCTGGTCAGAACTTTAAACACAGAAATTCCTGCAGTAGGTCTTTCACTCATATTTTTAACTTATAACCACACCATAGCACTCTTAACATTTATAGCTGCTACATCTATAATTACCCTGATACTTTTAAGAACTATTGTGCGATTGGAAGAAATGGGGGCCGAACTTTGAGTAGTATAGGAAGATTTTGGAATTCACTAGCAAATCCGGATAAAATTCCCAGATTTTATGCATTGGTACTTGGAATCGTGCTCTTAGCAGGATTTTTAATACCAATAGGATTAAACGATCATCAACTCTATCCCAGACCAGAACCACAACTTCAGATCAATGCTCAGGATCCACTCGCACCCTACGACAGGGGAGGAGTTACTTTTGAACAGAGAGGTATAGTTAAAGCACAATATCCACAATATCTACCAGCCATCGGTGAAATAACAGCATATTTATCACCTATAGCAATGGGTGTTGATCATACAACACTCTACTATGGTACATCCATCTATTCATCCCCTGGAGGACTTATAGATGAAATTCTCTATTACACAAGGGGATTTGATACAGTATTAGAATCAAGCATACTTATGATGGCATTTGTAATTGCCTCATTCATTGCATTAAACTTCACAATGAGGAGGGAAGACTGAGTTGATACTCGTACCCGACGTTGTTTCCCCTGTGGTTGTTGCAATATATGCACCGGCTGTATTTGTGGGAATAATTGTTGCACTTATCGGACTATTTGGAATATCAATCGAGAAAAATGATCTCCAAGTCCTTATACTCACAGATATTGTGGGAGTAGCCATGCTGATAATAGTTGCTGCAGTTGGAACCGACCTTGCAGAGTCTCTTGTACTACCAGGTTTGGTTGTGGAACTGGCAGAAATCTTAGCTATATGCGAAATACTTATGAGTCGTGAAATGCGTAAAACAGGTAAATCAGTCGCATTAATACCAACACCATTAAATTTTGACATGGAAGTACTACAAACAGCACCGGTATTTATAGCGATAATACTCGTTATATACGGAGCGTTCCTATCCGGATTTACAGGTGGTGCAATAGCAGGAGGAGGTATACTCTTCTATGTCATGTCATTAACAGTCAGAGGACTACCATCAGACCTTTGGGAAGGTATTGCAGGAGCATCTGGTATTGCATGGTGTTTATGGTTAATAGGATTTATAATACTGTTTGTATTCCCAAACTACTGGTTGTTAGGATTAATGTTAGCTGCATTTGGAGTATTTATTAAGGTTGCATTTAAAGCAGGCCTAATAGGTGTTATGAACAGAGAAGAATTTAGAAAGGAGTAATCACATGGTTGTATCAATATTAGGCTCACAATTAATCGGAATCATACCCCTTGGAGATATTGTATTCTATATGACCTCCTTTAACCTGTTCATGTTCGCAGCAGCACTTGCATTTACATTTATCATAGCCATAAGTAAAACCGAAACACAAGTTGAAGCAGAATTTGGTTCACTTGGAGACAGAGAAATAAAAGTTGCCAAGAAAGAATTCAAGTTCAGACGTTTCCTTGCAATTATATGTGGAATTGCAACAGCTGGTGCCATGGTAACAGGTGATCTTTTCGATTTCACACTATTCGTATGTTTAATTGGAATAGTAAACATCGGTATTGTTAGTGCTGTTAAACAGGTAGATGTGTTAGATTCAGCATTCCAATACGGATTAATAGCTATGATAGCATCAACACCATTATTTGTCGGTGCATCTCTAATATTAGCTGCAACTGGAACAATAAGCATATTAGCAATCAACAGTTTAACCTATACAACCCCAATGATGCTTTTTGGTTCAATATTATTATTTCTAGGAGTTGCAGGAGAAACAGGAGTTGCTCCTTTCTTTGCAACTAAAGCAGAAATGTTCAGGACACCGGGTTCTCCATTCTTACTTATAATCCACCTGAGCTCACTTCTTATAATAG
>PLTK01000088.1 GCA_003164415.1 Methanobacterium sp.
CCGTAGTTATTTATACCGTATTATATTCTAAGTATTTTTAAGGAGTTATTTTCAGGTCTGTGTGTATGAATATCTGAGTATTATGTAATTGGCCTTTTTTTGCATTAAATTATTTTAGCTAAAACTTAATCTATTTCATCTTATCCCATCTAAATACTAGTATTTTTTAACAAATATTAAATAAACGTATGGTCTAATAAATATGAAAGATTCTAATAATTGAGATCATATGATTATTAGGAGGTATTATCTTTTATTTAGGAGTATAATTTTTAATTTAGATTATTCATTTAAAGAAGGAGATTTTTATAATGGAATTGAGGAAATCTGGTATTAATTTAATTGGAAATGTACCTTGGGGAACGCATTTTTGCCAATTTTATGAAACAAAGGACGATTTAAAAGATATTCTTATACCTTATTTCAAAGTGGGTTTGGAAAATAATGAATATTGTATGTTAATTACCGCTGATCCTCTTTCATCGTTAGAAATTAAAGAAGCCTTAAAAAAAGCAGTTCCTGACTTTGATGGTTATTATCAAGAAGGACAAATAGAGATACTTTCTTATACGGAATGGTATACTAAAGGTGGTAGTTTTGATTCTGATAGAGTTTTAAATGGTTGGATTGAAAAGTTAGATCAAGCATTAGAAAAAGGCTATGATGGATTAAGATTAACTGGAAACACTTTCTGGTTGGAGAAAGAAGATTGGAAGGACTTTGTTGATTATGAAGAAGCTGTTGATACTGTTATTGGCCAATATCAAATGATGGCACTTTGTACATATTGTTTGGAAAAGTGTAATGCTGCTGAGGTTATAGATGTTGTAAATAATCATGAATTTGCTTTAATAAAACGAAAAGAAAAATGGGAATTAATTGAAACTACAGAACATAAGAGAACTGAAGAAGAGCTCATAAATGCGATGGAAAAGATTCAGAAATCCAATCATGATTTAGAACAATTTGCTTATGTTGCGTCCCATGATTTACAGGAGCCTTTACGTATGATTAGCAGCTTTTTGCAACTTCTTCAAAGGCGTTATGAAGGTCAGTTAGATTCTGATGCTGATGAATTTATTGGTTATGCTGTAGATGGTGCTCAAAGGATGCATGATCTAATCAATGATCTTTTAGAATTTTCTAGGGTTACAACTAAAGGTAAAAAATTTGAGGATGTAAATATGGAAGAACCTTTAGAAAATGCCTTAACAAATCTTAAATTATCTATAGAAGAGAATAATGTTGCGATTGTTCCCAAAAATTCGCTTCCTACAATAAATGGTGATTATTCTCAGATGACTCAATTATTCCAAAATATAATTGGCAATGCTATTAAG
The DNA here is from genome assembly GCA_003164415.1 of Methanobacterium sp. Lineage (GTDB taxonomy): Archaea > Methanobacteriota > Methanobacteria > Methanobacteriales > Methanobacteriaceae > Methanobacterium_B. The sequence continues at coordinate 1,341 of PLTK01000088.1, forward strand.
TATCGTAGTTCAGACCCTCCGCAAATCCATATTTCCGTAACTAATGAGGCCAATAATTGGTTATTCAGTATAAAAGACAATGGATTAGGTATAGATCCAAAATATGCCGATAATGTGTTCAAAATATTTAGGCGATTACATTCAAACTCTGAGTACGAAGGAACAGGAGTTGGTTTAGCAATTACAAAAAGGATAGTAGAAAGACACAATGGACAAATCTGGGTAGAGTCAGAACCCGGAAACGGTTCAACTTTTTATTTTACACTACCTAAATGATGGAATACATCATAATATTTTACTATTTTTATATTCATAATAAATTCTCAATAAACCATTCTGATATTTATTTTCATTTTAATCTCGTCTTTCTTTATACCGTATAGATTCTAAGTATTTTTTAAGAAGTGATTTTTCTGTCTGCGGAGGCGAATCCTGCAGCAGGGAAAATGGGATATTTAAATGCATTATTTGCTAATATCCCCGCAGTTCCGGGAGATTCAAATGGAACACACATATTACAGATTATGGCTGGAAATAACTCTAATCTAAGAATATTATATATAACTGCAGCTTATGATGCCCCGATTCAGATTGCAGGAGGAAAGTGTTACAAATAGATCTCCAAATCCAACATCAGATAGTGCAATAATTTCAGCTTTAAATAAATTAGAATTTAACAATACATTACCACTAACAATACGATATACAAATAACACAAATGTTGAAATGGCCGCTGCAAGAACTTATGATGTTCAGTATATTTTGGAATCTGAAAATACTAATTTCTAAGGAGAAAAAGATTATGACAAATACTTATGTGGATCCAGCCACCGGAATAACTTATCAAGAAGTAACATCAGATTCTGAAACATTAGAAAATGGCACTATAGTTACACATTCAAATTGGATTCCAATAGATTCAATCCAATTAAAAAAGAAAGTTGGAAGACCTTCTAAAAAATAAATATAAGTCTTTTTTTAAAGTTTATATTAATTTTATCATGTCCTTATCTGAATAAGATTTATTAGTTTATTTTTTAGATTAGGAGGTATAAGGGCAGGGATGGGATTTTATTTAAATTTCATAGGACACAAAAAAAACAAGAGACACTTTTTTGTTTATAAACTTAATAGACATTCCCTGCCCTATACTAATTATATCTGTTTTATGAAATATTTAGATTTATTCATTAAAAAAATTGTATTGAAAGAAAGGGCAAGTGGTCCTGTTTTTGAACATATAATAACTAATGACACTTAGAGACAATTAGTCATATCCTGCCATATTCTTCCTTTGGTTGAACAGATAAATTTTAATATTTTGTTATTCTTTTGTGATTAATTTAGGATAAGAAGCAGGGAGTAATTTTCCACATTTTGGGGGACCAATTCGGGGATGAATTGGTAAAAAGAGAAGAAAACTACATCCCTACTCCTATTTATTATATTGGTGAAGATCATATTTAGATTTTATGGTGATTGATTTTATTTTAAAAATGAGTAATTAAGGGCAGGGCAGTTCCAATAATTTCTGGGTAGGAATTTATAGAAGATGTCTGTAAAAACGTCAAGCCCTGCCCTCAAACTCTTATGAGTTTTAGGTTGTATTTGAAGTTAGTTATTACTCTTTTTTGGGAGGTGTATCTTATTTGAAATCTACATTTTTTAAGTTGATTTTCTATTTAGTATTGAGTTTTATTTTTGGTTTGCTACATTTGCATCATTTTAACTGTAGCTATCTGTATGTTATTATTTTTTTATTTGCACTTTATTTGTGTATCAAACGATTCAAAACATTAGGAGATGATTAAAACGACAAGAACAATTAAAGGATGTATAAACATTCAAAAGAAGAAATAGCACAAATTTACACATTAATACACCCAAAATAGCCCCATATGTAAATTTACTAGCAATCGCTGATTTAGCAGCAAGTTAACCTAATAGTCGTTGTTGAGAATGTTTCAATTGATGACCAGAAAACATATGGATGTTGTACAGGTGAAGAGGCGACTGGAGTAACTAAGATAGTTGATTTAATAATCAAAGGAGCATTCACAGAACTATCTGTACTATTCAACTACTGGTACAGTAGATACATCAATGATGGGAAAGCACCAAGAGTGATGAAGGTTCAACAATACTTGCATCTTTCCAAGCTATGATGAGTCCTTATGGTAATGCTCCAGATACAGATTGGCCTTTCACATCACCATTAAACACCAAACCCTCTGTAAAAGCTTTAAATGATGCTGTAGCTTATTCTTTATTAAATATTTCACAATACCTGAAGACACAACTAAGGATCCAACCAATAACACTAAAATCTTACCATGAAACAGGTTTTAAGTGCTAACAGTCTATTGGATTTGGTTCGGATGTTGATGATACTATAATGAATGTAGGTAGTGATGGGAAGGAACCTTATAAATCGAATCCACTTGTAAATGGACAGCCAGCTGGACATGCAAGGGTAATTATTGGATATGATGATTCGATTGTTATTCCTGGAGCTCCAATTAAAGGGGCATTTAGAGTTCGTAATAGTTGGGGTACAGGATGGGGGGATAATGGATATTCATGGGTTAGTTATCAAGTTTTCATAGACCAACAGACAGATTGTATGGGAGTAACATCAGAAAATTATCTTGGTTCCAATCCTACTCCTGGACCTGGCCGATAACACCCATTGACGTGGCTGGAGCAATTAATGATTTGGATCAATCGATTCATATAATGAAAAATCCACTCTAAATATGAAAAACAAGCTCTTCCAATCATAGAAGATGCATTAACAAAACTAGGAGGTTAATAAATGTCCTTTCTTTCTTTTTTAAAATCAATATTAAAGACTACAGATCCTAACGATTATGATACTAAAACAAATTATCAGATCCTGAAAGCTGATTTTCTGTTAATGATTGCAGGTGTAGCAGCATACAAAGGAACTCCATCGAGGGTTTATCTCCGTAAAAATGGAATTAAACAGACTACATATGTTACTTATATTAAATATCTGAAAATTAAAGCTGTTTGGGAAGCATTTGTCAATACAAATAAGAGACAACCTAATTATGTTTATATAAATGATCCAATTCCAACCCCCGATTCTGATTGGATTTTAGTAAATAGTGTAATATATCATCACCAGGAAACAGCATACACCTGTGGTCCAAGTTCAAGTATGGAAGCACTATCAACTTTGGAGTAAGAGGAGAATCAGAAACTGAAATGGCAACATTAGAAGAAACCACCAAATGGTACCAGCCATGGACCACTAATGGCAGGGATCATATCAGAAGCAATCAAACACAACGTATCATTAACAGTCCATGAATCAAAATACATAGACCTCGGATGGACCGGAATAGCAACATCAATCAAAGCAGGAATGGCAATAATAGTACACGGAATCTGTGCAGGATGGCCAACATACTACAAAGTCTACAAGGGTGGACACTACGTCGACCTCATAGGAATAAACCTAACACTCCAAAAAGTAAGAATAGCAGATCCAGATANNATTTTTTTGGGTTTCAAACTGTAGTTAGTATATTTTAATGACTGTTAACTATATCATTCTTGATTAACAATAGTTATATAATAGATTTGTTTTTAAGATTTAGGAGGATATGAATAAATGAGCGTAAAAGAAGATATACGAGCACAGATAATTGGGGCATTGGCACATGCTAAGTTTCCAATAGATACTCCTGATACACTTTTAGGATCCTTTCCGGATGGTGCGCAAACCACATGCAAGTCTGGTGATGTTGTATTAACAGCAGGGGATGCTGGTAAAGTTCTTAAACCTGATGACTTCCCATTTAAATCAGCTGAAGAAGTTGCAAAAGTTATAGTGGATAGAGCAGGTTTATAATAAACCATCCCTATTTTTTTTATTTTAGTAAGTTAACAGCCCAATCACCCTGTATCGTTGCGATATGGATAAAAATTGCCATTAACATAATTATTAATAGAATTATAAGTATTATTGCTAAAATTGTATAAACGGATTTTGGAATTTTCATACTTAAACCTTGGTTTTTTGGTCTCTAAATGTAATTTACAATTAGGACATTTACATATATATATCATCAAGTCCCATTGTTTTCCAACACACCACTAAACCTTCAAAACCACAATTTGGACATTTATTAGTTTCTTGCAATTCTACAGACCTCTCTTATTCTGTTTAGGGGTAAAATCGGATATTCTTTCGTAGAATTGTTTAAATCTGTAAACATGCTTATTTATTATTTGTTCTACATCCATTTCTTCTGGTTTATAAATATCTGGGATCGATAGGATAAGTCTTATTAATAATATTTTTTTAGTTTCATCATATTTTGTATCAAGAGTTATTGAATATTCACTATCGACTTCTAACTTAAAATCTTCCAATTGCTCGCTAATGGAAGCATATTGTTCTTTATTAAGTCCACTATCACTAAATCTAAGCAATATATCTGTACTGAGCTTTGTTCTATTTAATATTTCATAAGAAATACTTCTTATCAAAGATACCATTCCCCACACATTAATTAATTTTCATCACTAATAAACTAACATAGTAATCGGAGCTAATATGAGGTGTTGTTGGGTATTATATTGTTCACAGAGCATTTAAAAAGAAAAGTAAAATATGTGATATTAATCACAAAAAATCAGTCATAAAGTGCAAGTGTAAACAAAAGAAATTTGGATCCTGAATATTTAAAAATCCATAGTTT
>PLTK01000215.1:0-817 GCA_003164415.1 Methanobacterium sp.
CATTGTTTATAATTAAAACTATTGTACTATGAATATATATTTTATATAATTTTTGCATCAATTCAATAGATGATTATATACATCTAAAGAAAGGGTGTTAAAGCTAGTAAAGATGAGATATTTAGTTATGTTATAAAAGGGCATTTATATGTTTATGAATACCACTTTCACTACAAAAAGATCGAATAGTTAATATATAGGAATTTATACATCGAATTCAAGAATGTTTAGGTTTCGTACTGTTCTTTTGATGAAAAAGCAATTTACTAATTTCGGATCAAATCTCAATTCGAATATTCTGGTTATTCCATATCATCTATTGCATCTTTGTTCATTAATACTCATTAAAGAACATGGATAAGATCGACTATTTAATATTTATTATTATGTTGACGATATCCGTAAAAATTTGTTAAAAATTATTTCAATTTAATTCTCATATTGTTTATGGTGTTTAATGTACAATAAGAATAAATTCCACAAGAATGATATTTACGGAACGTAGTCTTCAGTAAATGCTGATGAATACAACCATGCTAATGACCGAGTGTAAAACAGATAGATGTATGGATATCCAAAGAATATGAATGCTATAGTACCTAATATTGGAATTATTGATATGATAATTCCTACAAACCACAATGCAATTCCCACCATAAAAACAGCAATATACCAAACTATCAGATCAACCCAGCCAATCTGAGATATCAAAGACAATATCTCATCCAATCTAAATGCCGCTTGAAACTCATTATAATAGGCCATGTTTCCTATTGCAACCATCATAATTGGATAAATCACTAATATGTAGAGACCT
>PLTK01000215.1:921-3189 GCA_003164415.1 Methanobacterium sp.
TCGGGTAACTCTTCAGCGCCAGCTAAAGATGATTTAACAACTCTAAATAGATATCCTAACGCTAAAAATAGGGGAATAATAAAAAAGCTAGATAGAAATAAAACACCTAAAATAACTACTTTAGACCAGTTTGAGGTAGGATATCGCAATGAATCTAAAATAACATTTCCTATGTCCATACATGTTCCTCCTCAATTATCATTTGCAAAAGCTCATTGGTTATTGTCTTGTGAATGTTACTAATATATTTTTTTTACGTTTTTAAAGTACTTAAAAATAATTTTATTAGCAAAAACATGATTATGGATGTACTTACGGTAGAATAAGATTTTAAAATTAATTGAAACTTCAAAAAAAATTAAAAAGAAAAATAAATATTTATTTATTCCATTTCGGAGTGGTTTCTAGGTTCCAGTGATTCGGATAGTATTTGTTCAGATTCTGCAAATATCAAAGCAACAGATCTGGCCTGGAACATTAATAAATAAGCGGATCCAATGAAATATAATACAAAACCAATCAGAATAAATGTCAATATACTAGAAATAAAACCTATTATTGCACCTAATACAAAAAGAACTATCCACAGAACAATTATATAACTTATATAATTTCCCCATCCAATTGTCTCTATCCTTTCTATTATTTCGCTAAATCTAAGGGCGGCACCAATGTCACTGTCGTAATAGGCCATATTCACGATTCCCATTAGTCCTATAATACTAATTAAAATGGCTATAATTATTCCCAATACGAAAAATATCGCTGAAATACCACCGGTGAAAATTGATCCACCTGCTAAAAATATTGCCCCAATTGCAAAGAAGATCAAAGGAACTATTAAATAGATTATTCCCACAATTATAAGCTTTATACCATCAATAAATAATTCTCCAATGTCATCAAAATCCGGTAATTCGTCTAAACCTGCAAGAGTTGATTTTATAACTCTAAGATAATATCCTCCACTTATAAAGTCTACTATCGGTATTATAGATATTACAGCCAATATAATTATTTTAACCCAATCTTGAATGGGATATCTCAGAGAATCGGTTATATTTTTTCCTATATCCATATTATTCCTCCCTAATTTACGATTTTTTTAACAAAATCTTAGAAGTTACTGAGTTAAGGATGTTAGTAGAATATTCTTTGAGTTCTAAGAGTGTTGAATTAATTTTTAGTTTAGAATAGTTTAATGTTATGTTTTGATTACAATTTTAAAAAAATTAATATCATTGTTATAAAAAACTAGACTTTAATTGTATATTGTATACAAAAAAATTAAAAAGAAAATAAAAACATAAATCGAATCTTTCTATTCGACTTGTTCTACTGGTTCTCTAGGAGACTCAGGAATTTCATCTATGGATTCAGTAAATAGAAGAGCTATAGCACGAACTCCAAACATGTATATGAATGGTGCAATCACCAATGGTAGGAGTATGAAACCTACTAAGATGAATAATGTTAATAGACCTATTATAAATCCAATAAATGCCACTATGGCTATTACTATGTAGGTTATAATGTACTTTCCCCAGCCAATTTTAGCAATACGATCTAAAATTTCACTGAAACTGAAAGCTGCACCTAGATCACCATCGTAATAGGCCATATTTGCTATGGCAATTACTTCAATTAACCCTACAATTACTGCAACAATTATATAAACAATATATACTAACACTAATCCCCATATCATAGCGGGGTTTAAACTGAGAGTTGCAGAACTGGAACTTCCAGTTATTGCGGTTATTATTAAACTTATTATTATAACTGGGATAGAATAAACAATTCCTACTACAAAAACCTTAAGACCATCAACAAACATCTCTCCGATTTCATCGAATTCGGGTAGCTCGTCAAGTCCTGCAAGAGTAGCCTTTATAATTCTAAATAAGTAACCAATTAATAGGAATACTGGTACAATTAGAATTGAGGCTATCATTATAACGCCCAAAATAAGAACTTTTCCCCAATTAGAGGTTGGGTACCTAATTGAATTAGATATTATCTCACCGATTTCCATTTTCTTTTAACCCCCTTTTAATTTGGCAAATGTCATATTATTTTATGAAAATTATTCCATATAAAACCTTGGCGTTAGAAATCATCCAAAATAAGAATGTTAACAAATTTTATAATTTTATTTCGAGTTTTAAGATATTAACTCTCATATTTGATTCAAGATGTTTTTTAAAAAATATTAATTACAAACCCTACAGTTAACGATTAAAAATACTTCTATTGTCAATTGAAATC
>PLTK01000080.1 GCA_003164415.1 Methanobacterium sp.
CGCCAAAATCCATCCTTTTAAGATCGGCAGAGTGATATAATCTTTCATGTATAAGGGCCATTGACCTGGCACGATTCTGACTTTCCTTGAAAATATCCTGAGATTCTTTATCCTTTATGTAACTGGATTGCAGGTACAGGAGGTTGGATATAATCATTAAATTATTTTTCACCCTATGATGGATCTCCTTCAAAAGCACCTTTTTTTCTTCTAAAGTAACTCTTAAAGAGTTTTCTGTTTTTTTTCTTTCTGTAATGTCTCTGGAAAAAAATGAAGCACCCATTACAGAACCATCTCCAGAAATAATAGGGTTTACAGATATCTCAACATAAATAGACGTTCCTGGGAATTCATAAACTTTTTCAAAAGAAAATCTTTCCTTTCTTAATATCCTATTATTAACAGTTTCCCAAAGTTTATTTTCATCTGCGGGGATTTGATCATATAATTTTATGCCTTCCGTTATTTCAACACCATAATATTTTTTGAACAATTTCTGGAATTTGGAATTAAATGTGAGAAGAGTTCCTTCTATGTCAGTGGACCAAATCGAATCAGTAGTGTTCTCCATTAGTGCAGATAAGTTAAATTCCCTTCGAGCTAAATCTAAAACTAGATTATTTCTTTCAATACCATAATTAATTGTCTTAAATAAAAGTTTGCTATCTATTGGTCCCTTAACTAAATAATCTTGAGCGCCTTCTTTCACTGCGTGGTTTCCTATTTCTTCATCTCTTAAACCAGTTAAGATTATTAGTGCTGTTTCTGGAGCATGCTTGTGCACCTGATTGAACGTATCAAAACCAATACTATCTGGTAAACCAAGATCTAAGAGTATAACATCATATTGTCTATCATCAATACTTTTTAAACCTTTTTTAAGTGTTTCAGCATTTGTCAGCTCAAATTGGTCTTCAACTTCTTCTAACAATTCCCGTATGAAACTAAAATCATCGGGATTATCTTCAATCAAAAGAATTTTAATAGAAGGTTTAATTATCATATTCTAACTCCATCTGGTAGTTTAGCTATGGTGAGCCAGAAATCTTCAAATGTTCGTATCACTTTGATGAACTTGTCGAGATCAACTGGTTTAGTGATGTAGGCGTTAGCATTGTGTTCATACATCTTTTTTATATCTTCTTCATCATTTGATGAGGAAAGGATAACCACGGGGATACTTTTTAATTTCCGATCTCCTTTAATATCTGAGAGGACTTCACGACCATCCTTGCCGGGTAAGTTCAAATCCAATAGTATTATACTAGGACGGGGGGCATCAGCAAACTTACCTTGATTGAGGAGGAATTGCATGGCCTTGTCTCCGTCTTCTGCAACATACAGTTTATTTTTCACCTTTCCCTCTCTTAAAACTTCTTTAGTAAGGAGTACATCATCGGGGTTGTCATCAACCAACAAAATATCAACAGCCATTATATTATCCATTTTTAACCATTCCCCCTTTTAGGTATTGTGAAATAGAATTTTGAACCTTTACCTAGATTAGATTCTATCCATATCTCTCCTCCATGCCTATTCACGATTTTCCTGCATATTGAAAGACCAATTCCCGTGCCTGAATATTCTTTCCTTGTATGCAAGCGCTTAAATACATCGAAAATACTTTCAGCATATTTTGAGTCGATCCCAATACCATTATCCTGAACTATAAAAAGCCAATCCTTATCCTCCTCAACTACAGAAATATGGATCTTTGGCTGTTTTTCCCCATGGAATTTAATTCCATTGACTATTAAATTCTGGAAAAGGTGTTTCATCTGTGAATTATCAGCAAAAACTGTCGGCAGTGGATCATTAGTAACGATTGCATCATTCTCTTCAATCGTTGCATTTAAATCTCTTAGAGTATCATCCAATACTGCTTGACAGTCTGTATAACTGAATTTTTTTCCATGGGTAGTGATACGTGAGTAAGTTAGAAGATCGTTTATCATGGTTTGCATCCGATTTGCACCATGAACAGCGATATCAATGTACTCGGCTGATTTAGGGTCAATTTTGCCCTTATAACGGCGTGAAAGAAGCTGTAAAAAGTTTGAAATCGAACGCAATGGCTCCTGCAAATCATGTGAAACAACATAAGCAAAATGTTCTAGCTCTTTATTAGAGCGATTCAACTCATCTAAGGTTTTAATTACTTTTTCTTCTGCCTTTTGGTGCTCATTGATATCGACAAGTGTTCCAACGTAATTCACAAATCTACCTGAAGCATCGATATTTGGTTTTGCAATGGCAATAACCCAAACATCAGACCCATTCAAGTGATGGTACCTGTATTCACATTTAAAATGTTTCATATGTTTTAATGCCTGATTCAACTCTTCTATAACCCTTTCAGAGTCATCTGGATGTATTGTCCGTTCCGTTCCTAACTTTAGAATTTCTTTAGCATCCAATCCTATTATTTCGCATCCACGATCATTGATAAAACTATATTTACCATCAAGCTCGACCATGAAAATACCAACTTTAGAAATTTCTGTCAACGTTCTAAAAAGAGCTTCACTTTTTTCTAATTTTCTTTCAATTTTTCTCTCTTTTGTGGTGTTTAAAAATGAGGATTTGGTGTCTGTGGGTTGTTTTTCTTGGTTTAAAGCCATGATGGGTGAGAATTTGTCAGAAAATTTGTATTTGGTATTTTTGATAGTTGTTAATTCACCTAATAATTTTCCTTTTGTTTGTAATGCATCGATTACTTCTACCATGCTGGAGAAAATTGCTTCAAGTTGGGATTTGTCCTCTTGAAGACTATTTTCAATTCGTTTACGTTCTGTGATGTCCCGGACATTGCTTAGAACAAGTTTTCTGTTCTGTGATTGAATAATTCGGGTACGTATTTCTACAGGTATTACAGAACCGTCTTTACGGTAATGTGCGGTTTCAAAACTAGATTCGTCTTTTTTTATTAGATCATTAATATGTGGTTTTATGAGGTCAGAGGATTCTGGAACATCCAAATCATGAAGATTCATCTTCATTAATTCGTCTTTAGTATAACCAAGTGTTTTATAAGCAGATTCATTGATATACACAAAATTTCCATCAAAATCTTGCAAAAAAATAGGATCATTAGCAGCATCAAGGAGTTGGGTTTTTAGCTCAGATTCTTCTTCTATCAAGTCACCCTTGCATTTTAATTCTTCTAATTCAGCAATTTTTTTCCTTAGTAAATTTAATTCCCTTAAAAGCTCTTTACTTTCATGAAAATCCGGAATAATAAAACCCCAATCCATTTAGATTAACATTCATATTTTTATAATCTGAATATTTGTACTTAATCCTATAAGTATTTTATGGATACAAAACGATTTTCAGGTTAATTTACAATTATAACTCATTAAATTGTAATAACTGGTGTTTTTTGCAGCCTGACGGAACACACCAGTCAAGACAAAATAAAAATATTAAATATGATTCATGGAGGGTAGGTTATTTACAATATACATTCATGCTCACAAATTGCAGCAATAAATTTCGCTCTAGCTCTATCCTATCCCTGTTAAAAAAAACTTAAATAATAGTAATAATTTTTAGAACAAAGTTATGTAAAACATTTTAAAGCTATAAAAAAATAATTTTTTAAATCATCTTTTTTGTTTCAGGATGATCTGTATAGGATGGAAACCATAATGGCTGTAAAATTGTATTGTATCATCATTACCTGCAAAGAGTTTGACCTTCCTATTTTCAACACCTTCAGAGTCCATCCATGTTAGAGCACGTTTCATTAAGTTATCGTCGATCCCCATGGAATGGAAATTTTCTTCTACGTATAACGAGTCTATTTCACCTATTTCATTTGAAATTGAGCTTATACAATACCCTACCACTTCTTCATTACTTGAATCCACTGCTAAATCTACTCTGAGGAATCCTTTTTCAGATTTTTTCAGTAATTTTTCCTTTCTATTCTCAAAAACAACATTTTCATATTCTTGAAAGAAGTACCTTGCCTTTGACTGATGTTGATGTTTAAGTTTCTCCCACAGCTCTTTTACATAATCCAATTCTTTCTCATCAGTTTCATAATAGCGTATCATATAAAGTAAATATATACATAAACTCATTAATAAATTTTAAAAAAACATTTATCAAATTAAATATTTTATTTTGTTTTCATAAAATTTTGAAACTATTTTTAATTATTATTCTGCTAACATCTCTCGCTCACCCAAATGATTTATTGCAGGTAGTTGATTTTTCACCCAATTTATTAACTTGTAAAACGCTAAAAAAACAGGAAAGTAATCAAAAAATTATTCAATGTTTTAAATTAAACCATATTTCGTTAATAATTTAATCTTGATAATATATATCCACAACAAAAAAAATGAGTTATCCTAAGAGTTTTATACAATGTTTATTTCTTCTCTATTTTAATTTTGATAGGAGATTTTATATCTTTTTTGCGAATTACCCATACTGCCAGGATTAACATGATGAGTATAATAATCCATATTGGAAATATAAAGATAGTGCTTTTGGTTTGTAGATTTTGGGTTTGTTGGTCTCTGCCGTAACTAATGTTACTTTCTACATTGTAGAAACCCATATCAAAAAATCCAGAAGTCCATTTGCTGTTTAAGGTATCACTGTCTCCAGGGAAAACTGTTCCATTGGTTTGTAAAGTTTTATTTTCGAATAAGCCTGTTACAGTTACATTGTTAGTCATTTGGGCTTTTACTGTTCCGTTATTTTTAACGTTATATTCTAAATTCCCGGACATAAGAGATAAAAGCACCCCTGGAACATTATCACTTGTTAAGGAGATTGATTGTATTATCTGCCCTGGTAAACCGAGTGTTATAGGTACCAAAACAGCAACGGCCTGTTTTACTTGGGTGGTGATAGCTCCAGTCTGGTTATTAGTTGAATTTGGAGGTGTTCCTATTATTTGGATACCACCCATAGCATCATAGTAGTTAACATTGGATGGAATGTTTATGGTGTAATTCACAG
>PLTK01000140.1 GCA_003164415.1 Methanobacterium sp.
TAGCTGTTATTGAAAATGAAAATCTCTGCATAAAGAGAACTAAAGAATCATTGAACTGTGAATTCATACTCTGTAAATCCGACTAGTATACACTGTAATTACCGAGTAAAAATTTATTAAGGATTTTTAATAAATTTCCAAAATTGTTAACATTAATATTATTAATAATAAATAGAGGATTATAAAGTTTAGAGAGGTCAAAATATGAAACTAATATTTTTAGGAAGTGGTGGCGGACGGTTTCGCGACCATAACCCAGAAGAGGATGACAGGCGGATTTAGGATAGAAGATATTGATGGTAAAAATATCCATGTTGATCCAGGACCCGGTGCACTTGTAAGAACTTATCAGTTTGGTTTAAAACCTATGAAAGTGAATATTTTAATGGTATCACATTCACATACAGATCATTACACTGATTCGGAAATAATTATCGAAGCCATGACCAATGGAATGACCCGTAAAAGGGGTGTTGTTGTTGGTAGTCGGAGTGTTATTGATGGCTATGAAAGATGGGGTCCATGCATATCCAAATACCATCTGAGCAAACCTAAAGTTGTTGTAATGGAATCAGATGACCATCAAAAATTTGATAATTTACAAATAACTGCTACTAAAACTTTGCATGGTGATCCTAAAGCTGTAGGATTTAAAATTAAATATGATAATTTTACACTCTCGTATACCTCAGACACCGAATACTTCCATGATCTGCACAAATATCATACAGGGGCAGATGTTTTAATAGCAAGTGTGATAAGATCTGGAAGTGAAAGGGTTAGAGGCCATATGTCCGGAGATGACTTTGAAGCTTTGGTTAAAGAAATTTCACCTAAACTTGCTATTATGACCCATTTGGGAATGAAATTCATAATGGAATCCCCTGAAAGAGAAGCACAGAGGATAACAGAAAGTACAGGGATTAAAACAATAGCTGCTCGTGATGGTATGAGAATAGATCTTGAAGACTTTAATACAAAACAACCAACATTGGACCAATTTTAATTTTCATAAAATAAATTTTTTTTTATGAAATTTTTAGGATAAATTTAAATTCATTACAGTTTATATAACAATAAATGCCTCGGTGGCTCAGTTTGGTAGAGCGCGTGACTCGTAATCTCGTGGTCGTGGGTTCAATTCCCACCCGAGGCTCTGCTTTTTTTAAGAATTGGAGGGTTTTAAATGGTTTCTAAACCAAATAAAGCCCACAGTCAAAAGATCATAAATGATCCTTTGTTCAAGGAATACGTCCAATACCATAGTCTTAAACCTGAAACCATAAGGAGTTATACCAGAAAGCTTACAATCTATTCGATTGTTACTGGAATGACACCAACACAATTTATAGAAGAAGCTGAAGTGGATGAAGACTTGAACATTCGTAAAAGACTGAGAAAAATTAAAGGACATTTCACAGAGTTACAGGATCATCTTTTAACAAATGATTACAGTCCCCAGAAAATAGAGGATATTATTACCACTATTCGAGGATTCTATTCTTATTACGATATAGATTTACCTAAACGAATGTATCATGCACCTGTACCAGACCTCCAAAATGAAGCTATACCCTCCAAAGAGGATATTAACAAAGCACTTAATTTATGCAATGTAAAATATCAAGCTATTATACAGTTAATGTCCACCAGTGGCATTAGCTTGGGCGATGTATTAAATTTAAAAGTATCAGATTTTTTGAATGGTCTAAATGTTCTCCCAGAAGAACAGGATATAAACATTTTAAGTTATGGGACATGGACTGATATCTGTGAAAATCAAGTCCCTATGTGGCATATCCAACGTATGAAAAGTGGTACATCTCATGTAACATTTAACACTCCTGAAACAACAAAAACAATCATAAATTATTTAGATGAAAATCCACCAAAAAGTATTGATGATCCTTTGTTCAGGGGTAGCACAGGTAATAAATTAAGGAATGACGTTTTCCAACGATTTCTAAGGAAACTTAACAAACAGTGTGGTTGGAGTGATGTAGGGAGACAAATTTTTTTCCATAGTCATATCCTTAGAAAATTCTTCTCGAACAGATTGGAAGAAGGAGGAATGCCACATCACTATATAAGACAACTTATGGGACACAGAAAAGATCCACTCACCAGAACTTATTTTTCAACTCCAAGTGATAAATTGCGGGAAGAATACCATATATTCATGAATAATCTAATATTTTTGGAGGAAAATAAACTAGAAATAATATAAATAGGGATTAAATATTGAATAAAATTCCTTCACTTTTAGTTTTAAGCCGTTATATGAACTTATTTTATTTAACAAACGATTTATATGGCTTTTATTTTGTTATTACTATTATTTGTAAATATATGAATTGCTTCTTATTTACATAGAAACTTATTGAGAATTTCTATAAACCTCTAAAATTGAGGTATGATACAAATCATTAAATAATTAATATTTTCAAATACGCCTTTAGACAAGTATTTTTCCATTTAAAGGAATTGAAACTGTTTAGTAAAATATAAATGAGGTTAATAGAAATTCTTTATTGTAAATATAATAAGATCAATTATTCATATTAACTATTTATTATATATAAAGAGCTTTAGTGTAGATACTGAAGCTACGAAACGATTACTAGATATGGAGTAAAGTCAGATGAAATAAAGCGTTTAATTGATAAAAGTATTGATTTAAAAGAGATAGAATTCATATTTGACAATCGGGAATGATGAATTTAAAGACTTATACGAGCCTATTATAGGATATAAAGGCTTATTATAACTTATTTTTTTTGATAATTATTTTTTTTCTTATTTTAGATTTTTGAATCTAATCTTAACCATTTTGAAAATTATTCTATTAGTGTTTCCATGAGTTATAGAAGGAATACAAATTATTGTATTCTTTGATTATATCTATTGGTCTGGGTTGGGGTGCTACGTACAACAAGCAAACAATGATAAACAATCTTGATAAATAATTCATCCCAGTTTATTTTTATTTCTGAGCTGTTATATGAGTTTGCTCACCACAAACAAGGATCAATAATGCTTTGTTTAGGTATTACTATTTATCTATAAATGTATTAACTTGCTTGATTATAGTTTTATATAACTTAAAGTCTATTTAAAGGAAACTCATTGGGTGGAAATTTGTAAGTGCCATCGCCCCATATATCCCTAAACGAAATACTATTAAGGTTGAAATCACACCCATTATCTCACGTTTAGTTTTTTTACCTGAAAAAAGGGATCTGATGCTTAAAAAGCTGAGGTAGTAAAATAATTTTTTTGTATCCATAATTAAGCTCCGTGAATATAGTTTTCAAAATTATACAGCAATTACCCTTGATGGGTAGTTGTAATCATATAAAAATATTCTAGAATTAAAAAAATAAGTTCGATATTTTTGCTATCACTATATAGAGCTACGTATCAGAATTTATTACCTTGGATAAAAAAGCAATGTTTTATCATTATGCCCACATGTTGCCTTTGTTACTCCAACAGTCCTATCGTAAGTGATTGATTAATGAAAAGATCTCAGTTGGAGTTATAATGTTGAAAGAAAAATTTGTTCTCTCTATAGATATTATAGTGTTTGGTGTTTTTAGAAGAGAGCTTTAGAGTGCTGTTTTGGTTGTATAAAGTACTGAGTAGTCGATTTGAGATCTAGTTTTGTAACTGGTTCTTATGATTTCTTGGAATAATAACAAAAAATATTATAAAACAGCTCAGAGAATTGATTTTAAGAGATTTTAAGGCATATAATCTTGTGCTGTTTTCTTACGATTTTTTTTAATATTTAATAAAAATTCCTTCTTTAGCATAAAATATACAATCTTCAATAAATGTATCATCAACCTTAGAACTCTTAAGAAGTTTTATTTATGGTATTCATGTCTGAATTATTTTTTAGTACTTCATGAATTTTTAGAATTTGTTTAATATTAACTGTTCCTTTTAAAATAGCTGTGACAAAACTAGTATTATAACTTGTTTTTTTTGCATCTTTGTATAGTTTTAACTCTTTACAAATAGCTGAAGGATTCAATGAATTATTCTTAATAATAGTTGTTTGAATTAACTGGAAAAGTTGAATAGGAAAAATGCCTTCAAATTCAGGATCATTGAAATAAGAACGTGTATCCTTTTTGTTTAAAATTTTTATGTTTTTAAATTCCCTTTTTACTTGGTCCGGAATGTCACCGAATATAAATATGGAAGACAATTTTTCATTTATTAAAGGTCTCGCTCTGTGAAAAGCTTGGTATATTTCACTTTCCGAAAGATTATAATCATACGAAGTTATGTTGTAATCTAGCCCAATAAAGTTACCAGCGTTATCTCGTACTAGTCCAGGTGATTCAATTAAGTCTTCAGGCTCAATAACATGAGGATTTGGTTTTTTCTCATCCAATCCACAATGTAAAGTAAAACCAGTCTCTTTATCATGAGGATAAAATTTACCGTCTTCTTTAGTGATGTTGGTTAATTTCTTTAAATCTTCGGGTTTATAATCTGTTAAAGATAGATCATTGTAGTCTTTTATAATACTTTCTTTGTTGATATTGGGTGTTCCGATAATAAATAATGCTTCAACATCTTTGATCGTGTTTGAGCCCCTTAAATTGTAAAAATAAGCCGTTTCTCCAAGATCTTTGAAATGACCTACTAGATCTTCATATGTTATAATTCCGATGTTTGAATACATTCTTTTAACACTTTTAATATAATTTTCAAGTTCAGTTATAGTTTTTTTACCGTTTTCTGTTAATTTTCCTGTTTCATAATCATAAAAACTTCCGTATTTATAGTATAAGTGATTTTTGTCCATTTTATAAATGTTAACTTTTTTGTTTACTATGTGTGATTGATAAATTTTAATTTTTAGATCTTTAAATGTACTGAATTTTCTTTCTATAATCAAATTTCTTTCTTCCTTAAGATTTTCATAAGCATAACGTCTCAACAATACTTCAAAAGCGTTTTTGTCAAAAGTAGCATCTAAAAATATGACTGGAACATCTTGTAATGCTAGATCTATAATATTATGTAGTGATGGTTCGGGATAAGGTAAATTGTTCTTATAAATACTGTTATAATAGGCATATTTTCTTAAATCAAATGGATTGAATTTGGTGATCTGTTTGATATCATCGGAGTTTTTTGATGTTATGGCTTTTTTTAATACATCATTTCGGATTCCATAAAGAGTTAGAGTAAGATTTATTGATGGTAAATCATTATTATCTAAAAGTTCAATAAAATCATTAAAATAAAATTCAATAGAAGGATCATATTTCTTTATTATATCAATGCTTTCATTTGTTTGTTTCATGTCAACTTTTATAGTTTTGAATTCTTTCATTGCTTCATCAACAACTAGAGTATTAAATTTAAATTCTTTTTCACCTGTTTTGTATAATACTCGATTTGTTGATAAGTATTGAAATGGTGCAATTGCCTTTTTAGTGTTAAATTGTTTCCAATAAGTACATTCTTTATTACGTTTTTGTTTATCACAATGTTGTAAAGTGCATATCATAGGTATAGGAACATTATAAGAAGATAGATTTTTGATTTTTGGATAAAATTTGCAATTTTCTTTGTTCAGACCTTTCCATTCTTTGCCAATTTTCCCATACTCACTAGATATTAAGTCGTGTCTTGCTGTGACCATTAAAAAGCTTTTCTGTTCTTTAGAATTCTTTAATTGCATGAGTTTTACCTATCCCGGGTTGTAAATTTAGAATATGGATACCAGGTTGTGTAAAATCAATATCGGACAGACAATCTCTCACTTCCGTTATGTTTCTTCCTAGATTCATGGTTTCAATTTCAGGAACTTCATACGCTTCTTTATCCCATTTTATAGGTTCCTCAACAATGAGGGTAAAATGTCCTCTATGCTCTTTGCTATTTTCAATATTTTTGCCCATAAATTCACCTATCCGCTCTTAGTTATGATTTATAATTAATTCAATTATGTTTAATATGTTTTGATTGAAAATTTTTGTTTGTTGCTTTTTATGAATATTTAAATTGTTATATGTGTACGATATGGATAAAAAAATATCCAAAGTATTCTAGGTAGTATTTTTTATTTTGCCAATTTTTCCTCAATTTTCTCTTTTGTATCACAAATCTCTTCATGTTTGAAATCATTTATAGGTTCTTCAGGTTCTTGTTCGGATTCATCAAACTCTTTAGATCAGTAGCTAGTTCTTCTTGTACCAGATCAAAGTCAGTAGGTTCAAAATCGTCGATATGTTGTCGATTCGTTGAA
>PLTK01000182.1 GCA_003164415.1 Methanobacterium sp.
TTGTTAATGTATCGTCAAGCAGTTTCTATGTTAATTATTACCTTAAAAAGAACTCTTCAAGCTCTAATATCTACATGGGGCAGAGTTTTATTACAAGTCTAGCTGGGTTTACAAGCCAACATCTAAATACCAAATTAAAAGTTCCAACCAATGTAAATGCTGGAAGCTATTACATCCTAGCATATGCTGATGCAGAGCAGACAGATCCTGAAACCAACGAAAATAACAACCAAAAACTCAGTTCAACTAAAATTAATATTAACGGTGCGGACTTGGTTATAACCGATATATCAGCAAATTTGAAGGGCACAAGAACATTAGTTGTGTCTAATACCATAAAAAATAATGGAAAAATTGCAGCCAGTACTTATAGTGTACACTATTACATCAAGAAAAAGGGAACAACAACAAATAAACTTGTTGGACAGTACATTTACAGCGGACTTGGAGTCAATGCAACCAAACAACAAAATCTCACAATAACTTTACCAACAGGCATAGTTGCAAGTGAATATTATATATCAGCCTACGTAAACGCAAATAAAACAGTACCCGAAACAAATCTAAACAACAACTACAATGAGGGGACTATTAAAAAAGCATAATACTGTTTTATAAGATAGCTGTTCTAGATTTGTTTGATAATTTTTAATTTTTATCTTAAGTTAAATGTTTATCATTTTATTGATCGAGATGTGTATAGATTGATATAAAAATGTATAAACAGTCACCATATACTATTCTTTTGATCTTAACATTCATTCTATGCATATGTTATCCAATAGGATATGTTTTATTCATAGCAGGATCTAATCTCAGCGATACAATTTTTTTTTAGAAATGTGATAATTTATTGTGGATAAAGTTTATTTAAACTGTAAATTTATTTCAGACTTAAACTCTAAAAACTCTAAAAAAAATATTTGTTTAAAATGGAAGCTCTTTATATGTCCCATATACTGTGGCTGTAGTCGTATTCCAATTGTTAACAACTCCAAATTGGTTTTTTAAGCTTGTACCATCTGCTTTGTACCATACGCCATTAATATATACCATCGCAATTACATGACCATACCAGTTTCCACTTGTAAATTGAGCATATACATGCTCATATTCTGCTGGAATTCCTGCAGCCCTCATGAGAGCAATCATTAAATGTGATGTATCAACACAATTAGCTGTTTTGGAAGTTAAAGTTCCAAGAGCACCGTACTTAGTGTTGTAGTAGAATGAATAACCAATATTATCCCGGACCCAATTGAAAATAGCAACTGCTTTAGCCATCTGCGTTGTAAGTCCCAGGGTAATTGAAGATGCACAGGATATAATAACAGTACTGTTAGATTGACAATTTTTTGTAGGCTCTAAGTATTGCATTATAGCCGCTGGTATAACAACATGAGTTTGATTGGATGATGAAGATGAAGCACTGATTGTGGGTGTATTTACAACTCCACGTTGTATAGAAACATAGGCAGGTAATTTATTGTTGGTACCATAGTAACCTAATATTTTAGAAAATGAGTAAATTACCGATTCATACCTTATAAATCCGTGTGAACTGTTCGCATATATCGGAGCTACCCCATGTAAATTAATATAATTGTATACATTCTTCGCTATATTGAAATATTCTGTTTTCTGTATATTGCCATTTGTAAACGTTTCAGCTACTGATAATACTGGAGTTTTAACATTTTTAAGAGTTATTGATTTGTTTGAATTGGAGTTAACTTCTATTATGTCAACGGTTAAAAGATATAAAAACTGCGATAATGTCATATTTTTACCAGAAACAAATATATAAGCTGGTAATTTATGGGTTGCTTTTATATATATCACTAATTTAGCTGCAACCTTGTTAATATTGCTTATTGTAAATTTAACAGGAGTAATAGTTTTAACTGTCCCTGCAGCTGCATAATTTTGTTTAGATGTTGATATGCTGTTAATATTTTTAGTATTAAGGGATGTAGTGTTATTTGTAGATGCGTTCAATATTTGGGTTGAATTTTGCTCTGGTGTTGTTTGTGAACCGTTATCTGAAATTGAATTATCATTTGTTTGATTTGTAGCTGCCGCTGAAATTGCACCGACATTCAATGGTAATGCAATTGTTAGTAATAATAGCAAAATTGATAGAAATTTTCTATTAACAATACCGCCCCCTATACAATACCCAAATAAGACCGATATGTAGATTATTGTGATCCACTTAAAATTTCTTTAAATAGACATATAAAACTTGTTATTTAAATTTTTATTAAAAATAGCTGTGAGAATCTAATATTTAATTTAACTATTTCAAACACATTTTTTTAAGATTTAAAATAAAAATAATTATGTCAAGTACATGTCCAACATAAAAACATAAAATATACTCAAATTAGGTACTGAAGAATATGCAAATTTGATATTTAGAATAGTATTAAACAAGGATTTAAATATGAATTGGTAATATGAATTTTTGATTTAGTATATTATTACTTTAGGGGTAAATAAATGAATATAGTTAATAAGAATTAATTGTAAAAATCAGCTAACAAAAATAGTTAAAATTATCTCTATTTTTAAAAAGACTCTATAAATAGAATTTTAGAAAAGAAAAGTAAAAAAATCTATTCGATTTGAGAAATCTCTTCTTCAATTTGGGGTCCATCTTCAATAGGAGGAATTAAATCGATGTATTTGGTTGTGAGATCAGCTATGTTCATCTTTCCATCTCTCATATCATATGTAATCTCATTAAGCATTTTTATAAGGTCATCAAACTCTTCGTCACTGTGATGATTTAATAGATATACTTGTCCTGCATCGGATTTATCTAAAACACTGATCGCCTTCAACATTTCGTGGATGTTAATTTCTCCACATTTACCCTGACGAGCCCTTAAAATAAGATCATTATTCAAACTTTTTAATTCATTTTTCAATAAAATATTAATCATCTCCAGTGGATTATGTTATTCAAATAAAAAAGGATTTAAAATCCTTTAATTAATAAAAATAAATCAGAAATTCCTCTTCATAAATATGAAGCAAAAATTTGTTTTTTGAATAAATTATTTAAGCATGCTGATTTTTCTTCATCATCTGTTTCAGTTCTACTATTATGGTAGAGTTGTCCTGATATTCCAGAGATTCTCCACATTTTGGACATGTAAAGTTGTTTTCAGTTGCTTCGTCAAATTTATATCTGTGACCGTTATCTTTACAAGCAAAGAACATATTTTCTTCTTCGTATTCTAATGATTTCTCAATCTCGGCTGAAAACTTTTCATATTTTTCGCTGATAATATCAAAAACTTTTTCTTGGTCAAATTTCCAGCTGTAAATATACCAGTTGGTTTCAGGATCCCTACTTCTTTTATAAGAAGCAATTCCTGCATCGTATAATTTATATAGGACTTTTCTCACGATATTTAACCTTAACTCTGTTTCTTCTGCAATTTCTTCATCAAATGTTTTACCCTTTAGGATACATTCAATGATTGAAACACTGCTTTTCTCATCGTTAGTAATATCCATTAATATTTCCTGAACTATTGGATCGCTTAGCATATTCTGCCCTCCGATAATATTATACAATTTTTCCATTCTAGACAATATGTATGAAAATTTTTTTTTCCATCCAATAAAAGTCTAAACAAAATTTAAATTTTTAAAGCTAATTTATTTCTGAAATTTAGATAACTCAAATAACAAATTCATTTTCAAATTTAAATCATCAATAAAAATCATTAAGCGCCTATTATTGCAATATAAACACAAATTAAACATTAAGATACAATTTATAAATTAAATGGATTTAAGTTTAAAAAATAAATAAAACTCTTCTTTCCTGTTCTATGTTATATATGTTTTACTAGCATATATACTTTGTGGTTAATATTTTTTTATGAAATAAATATCCATAAAAATTTTTTTTTTTATAGATAGATATTTAAAATATATATATCTTGTATTTAAAACTTCACGAATTTATTAATACTATCTATGTATGGTATTAGATAAAAAAGTTACTATGAAAATTAAAATTATATTAATATTGTAGTTTAATTGAAGGGGAATTGAAATGATACAATCATATAATTTTTATTCTTATTAAATTTTACAATTCAATCCATTCATTGTAAAGCTGATTAGTTATTTCATCCATTTCTTCTGTTGTTTTATGCTTTTTGATCCAAATCTTCCACCATGCCCTTGGTTTTTCATGTTCTACAAGGTGTAAAGCCTCATGAATAACATCAAAATATATTCTATTATCATACAGATCTTGATTGAAAAGATCCTTGTGTCTTGTGTCCCTTAAAAGAACAAGATATTCATATTCTGTATTTTCTGTTAGAAGTTTATACAAAAAAGAGACATCTTTATCAGTACCTTTATAATCATTTAAAATTTCAATTGCAC
>PLTK01000045.1 GCA_003164415.1 Methanobacterium sp.
GTATATAAATAATAATGTATTCTATTGCATAAATTTATTTTGAAAAATAATAAGGATTTTTTTTACATTTTTTTTCATTTATATAATCTTATAGTAATATAATCTATTTGTCATAGGACTGAAAAACGAAGTTCGGTAGGAATTAAAAAATTTATTGAAAAAATAGTATCAATGGTCCTGTTTTGAATTGGAATTTGTAGTTGGTAGTAAATTGTTCCTTGCGATGTCTTTGATTGTTACTGTGGATGTTAATTGATAATACATGTGTTTGCTGTTCCGGTATCACGTAATGCAATAACCGGTGAATCATGAACGAATAGTAACCTAAAAATTAGCCCTTTACTTTTTTTATTTTCAATCTTTGATGGATGTCTTTGTGGTTTTGTAGGTTTTGGTTTGTTTCATTAAATATTCACTAGGGATATATTAAAATTATTTATATCTACTTTAAAATTCATAATTGTATTATTACATTATTTATTTAATTAAACAGATCAAAGATGTGGTAAAATGGTAGATATTATTTTAAAATATGAACATACGGAATTAGTTAAAGATGTACCTTTTGAAGCTAGGTGGTTAATATATTTTTCAATAGAGAAAAGCTTTGGTGAGAATCTTGCAATGCTTGAGGAATATTTAAAAGTTTGGAATATCGAAAATCCAAATGCAAAAACTTACTTTAGTAAAGCAATAGAAAAGGGTGATAAAACTTATTTCGCCATAACAATTGAATTCGACTACCCCACATATCTAAATGATGAAATTGTAAATACATTAATAGAAGAAACTAAAGAAAATTTTGCTACGTTTTTCAACCAAAAAATTATAGAATTGAAATTAGGTCCGTTTTTTTAACAATAATTTAATTGGACAAAAAAATTATTTTTGAGTAGATTTACTCTTTATTTTTTCCATTTTTAGTTTTTGATGAACATCTTGATGTTCATGGAAGTTTCTATAAAGCCTTCATTGACTTATATGTCGGAATTTGATTTGTGGTGTTACGGTAAAGACTTTTCCCCATTACATAACCTGTCAAAAAAACGCCTTCCAATCTTATACATCGAACTTACTATCTGAATGAAATAAAAGTAATAATAATTTCACTATAAAATGTAAGTTAATAATCACTTTAAAGTATAGTTATTAATCGGATGATACCCGGTATAGTCATTTTAACTCCTCATTAGCATTCGAATATTTAATCCTTATTAAACATAATATCATTTCTGGATATTCCCTTTAATCTGTATAAATAATATGTATGCCCTCTCATAAATTATTTTTAAATAATATTGAATTATAAATTTCCAACTTTTTTAAAGAAACTGTAACTAATTCAATCCAAAATAGAAATTAGTTTATAGGGATAATAAAATAAAATCTAAACCCTTTTCTTCTTTTACCCAGATTCTAAAATGCTTCGAAATTTCATATTTCATAAATTTTTATATTTTTTGAAGATTCTTCTATCTTTGGCTTTCTTTATTGAATAATATAACCCAGTAGTATCTGATATAATCCATTTTAAGTATTCAAATACAATTTTGGAATTCATATCATCCGATTTAATTTTTATTTCGTCAATTTCAGCCGATATCAAACCTGAATCTGGTAAAGGTTGTGGATCTATACCATTTTTAATTGAATTTTTTAAATCCGTTAGAACAAGTTCTATTCTAATTGTAGTAGGTTCCCAAATTGGATGAATATCTTCTGATGTATTTAGCTTGTTTACAAAGGCTGTTAGATCTCGTGAAAGTCGATCATTTGCCTCAGTGATTGAATTTAAGACTTTAATATCTTTCCCTGCATCATCAGAGGAGTTTATAATATTATTTACACTTGCTTTAAGATTGTTGTGACTAAGCAACATTTCCTGAATGGCTAAACCTATTTTCTTTTTACTTTCTGTGTTTTCCAATGTAGGTATAATTGCATTGTTAATGTAATCTGTATTGGATATTAATCTATTAATCACTTGTAGTTTCAAGTTTATTTTTAACCTGCTTGGCAAAATAAAGTATCCAACTGCAAAGGCGATAACAGATCCAATTATTATGTCAACAAAACGTGCTAATCCTGAGGCTAAGATATTTCCTGGTTGAAGAATTGCTAAGAGGAAAATTAAGAACATGGTTAATGCTATTAGGAAAATATAACCGTTCTTATATGCACACATTATAGCCAGTGTTAAAACAATAAACCCGTAAATGATTATAGGGACGCCTAAAGTTACTAAAATTCCACTGATAATTATGGCCAAGATTACCCCAACAATGGTGGCTATTACTCTAACGATCATTTCATTAAATGAACTGGAAATATCTGGTTTGAGAACAAAAAAGATTGTAATTGTAATCCAGAAAGCATGGAACGAGTTAGTTACTAGAGTCGCCATGAACGCCAATCCCAAGGCAATGGCTAATCTAATCCCTTGACGAATGTACATATTACCCAGGTTAAAATTAGCCTTCAACTTTTCTATTGGTGATGCTTGTGATGAAAAGAATAAAGGTGGAATATCCAAAATTAAATTTCCTTCAAGGATTTTCTGGGATTTTTCGAATATCTTTAGATACTGTTTCATGTTTTTGATAATTATTAATCTAGTCTCATCATCAAGATCTTTAATAATTTTAAGATCATTAATTTTATTGTTTAAAACAGTTATATCGAGATTAAGATTTTTATTGCCTGTTATT
>PLTK01000030.1 GCA_003164415.1 Methanobacterium sp.
TTTTTACAGATTTCAAATATTATAAATTCAATTATATCCTAATATATAGATTTAACAATTTATTTTATATCATATTATCTAACCTACTGTTGAATGATATTTCAATATTCTATAACATTTGAATATGTTTATTTTGATAGCTGAATCGTTTTTTCTGATAGATCAGCTCAAATCTTTAATTTAATCAAAGATCTCTCCACTATTCTGCAAGTTTATCCACTAAACATACCAAAAGTTTTTGGAGGTCTACATGCATTACAACATCATACAACCAAATTTTGTATGGGCTAAAATTTAAATCAAATAATTTTGAGTTTTAAAATAAAATATTTACCATTATATTTTTAATATTATTGGATTATAAGTACCAAATTAATATTTTGTACGAGTAAATATGATTTAATTTCAAATTTTAATGCATATTTTAGATATATTATCTTGAATTGGATGAATAGTTAGAAATATTGAACTAAATGCCAAACTAACATGATATCTACATCCATAAATAAATTAAATTATTTTTATAATTTAATTTAAAAATTGGAATTGATATATTATATTATTATTTAAATTGAATTCTAAAATCAAAAAAAATTTAAAAAATAAAAAAAAATGTAGGATATAAAGTTAAATAAAAAAAATTATTACAGGGATACTGTACTTTTTATATATTCTTCCCTGGTAAAGTACCCAATAGCGATTCCAACTAATGTTCCAACAACATCTGATACAAAGACAATTAACAACGGAATTAATATAGAAGAATCAAATATTGTTGACAATCCTAAGGTATACATTTGGATCAATAATATTGCTATTGTAATTAAACTAGATATTGCACCTAAAATTATTCCATTTATTGCAAACTGTGTTACTATTTCTATATACTCAATTTTTGGTTTAATTATAAATCCAACAAGTACACCGCCTATTAAAAAAGTTATAACTGCATTAATACCGCCTTGCTGTGCAAACGAAAGTATAAGATAACTTGTTATTGTTAATACTATTCCAATAATTATAGGTCTCCATTCTACCATAAATTCTCACTCCTTTATTACATTTTATAAATTAATCTTTTTATTGGTTCAATCTTAGAAAAATTATTATTCCTTTATCTTTAAAAAAAAGATTTCGATTCAAATATTAATCAATTTAAAGAATTTTAATTTAATTCTAATGATTATGCAACTGTATTATAGAACTTTACACAACACAAAATAAAATTCCAATTACTATTATAAGAGATCAATACCATTTTCATAATATAACGATCGTTATGATCTTATATAAAAGTTTTCATATGTGAGATTCTCATTTTTGCTAATTTAAAAAATTTTTTTTGTTGCAGGTTTAATTTACTTATAATGAAATATAACGATCGTTAAGTATAAATATCAAATGAAAACACACTTTGAAACTAACTAACATAACGATCGTTATGTTGGCTTAAAATATAAAATAAAGGTGGTAAAAAATGAATAAAACATTTCCAATATTAGTAATAATTTTAATTTTTGCAATAATTGTGGGGGTTTATGCATTTACACAAACTAATCCACAAATAATGTTGAATAGCAGTGCTAACATGTCCAATATGAATACCTCAAGTAATAATAATGGGCTTAATGCAACAATAATAATCAAAAATGGAACTTTAAACCCAGCTAACTTGACTATCAAACCCAATACAGTTGTTGAATGGATCAATGAAGATCCAAATACCAAATATATGGTCACGAGTAAAAGTAAAAATCAAGGCACGTATCTATTCATGAGTGATGATTTAAGTAATGGGCAGAGTTTTAGCTTCAAATTTATTGGTAATGGATCCTATGATTATTATGACATGGATCATATGGGAGATACTAATCTGACTGGTACTATAACTGTAAATTAAAAAAATATTCTACTTAAATCAATGTAAAATAATTGTTTTACTAGTTAATCTCCAGTAATATAAATTTGGAGCTTTTTTTTAATTTTTTAATGTAACATATTTTGAACCTGTTATGAAGAACTATCTAATATTCATTTCTAAAAAAAATTTAAGTAAAAATGTTAGTTCTATAATTAAAAGTTACAAAATTTTATGTATAATTGCTAATTAACTGTCTTTAAATTACAATCTAATAAAATATCCTAATATTTAACAGCTTTTCATCTATTGAGGTTAAACTTACTTAAAGTTATTAATAGTCGTAAATTTCTATTGAATTTATAAAATGACATTATAACGATCGTTAACTTTATATCTAATGATTTTGTAAAGAGATTAGTAACACTATAACGATCGTTATGTTCCTAAATACTATAAAATAATTTAAATGAAAATACATTATAACGATCGTTAAGTTTATATAATATTTTGAATTAAGTGTAATTAAGATATAACGATCGTTAAGTTTAGAATTTCCTTTTTTGCAAACTTGCAATGGGAACAAGGTTAGTAAAATAATGATAACGATCGTTATATTATAACGATTGGCCGATATGGGGCTATTTATAGCTTTACTATGGGAGAACTGAGAAAATAGAAAAAGAACGCACAGTAATATCTTCAGTTAGATTTTAAAATCATTCCTAACTACAATAAAAGAATTGTAACGAATAATCAAATAAAACGAAGATTAATGCGCTTAAAGGAGGGATATGTTTGGAGAAAGGATATAAATTACAGAAAATCAGGGGAATTTCTAAATGTTTCCTTAATTTATTAAATCATAACTCAGAGGGTGGCCTGGTATTATATCCAAAATAGAAGCAGTAAATGTTAAAAAAATATTCAAAGTACGTGGTAACGAAAAAAGAGGGGAACCTGAAAATTTTGATTTCGTTGCATTAGGGGGTGTAAACCTAAGCATTGAAAAAGGTGAATTTTTGGTAATCTTAGGACCTAGTGGATGTGGTAAATCAACATTTCTGGATATTATTGCAGGACTTTCAGAACCAGATGAGGGAAGTGTATCACTTGATGGAAATGTTATCAAAGGTCCAGGACTAGACAGAGGTGTTGTATTCCAACAATACGCTCTTCTTCCATGGAGGACTGCTCTGGATAATGTGACATTTGCTCTTGAAGCAGATAAAGATAAAGAAACCCGAGAAGAAATTGCTAAAAATTATCTTTCATTAGTTGGGCTCAGTGGATTTGAAGATAGATATCCATACGAGTTAAGTGGTGGAATGAAACAGCGTGTTGCTATAGCACGTGCATTAGCAATTGAACCAGAAGTACTCCTAATGGATGAACCATTTGCAGCAGTTGATGCTCAAACAAGAGAAATCCTACAAACAGATCTTCTTAGAATTACAGAAGATACTCATAAAACTGTCATTTTTATCACACACAGTATTGAAGAGGCAATTTTCTTGGCAGACAGGGTTGCTGTCATGACTTCCAGACCGGGAGTTATCAAAACTATAATAGATGTCCCTATATCAAAGGAAAAGAGATTTACCGAAGATATAAAGAGTACACAAGAATTTGCAAAGATTAGACACGAATTATGGGAATTGTTAAAAGAAGAAGTTGTCAAATCTCAAGAAACATGCAGCAAATGCTCAGTAGAAGACTGCAGAGTTGTCAAAGATGATCAAATCAAGGAAGTGGATTTATGAAATCAAAAAATGAGATTGTAGAAGCAACAGATTCTTTAAATACAGGAAGATCTATTGATCCGAGATTTTCATTCAATTTCATAAGATTCTTTAAAAACATTGTTCACAAGTATGCAGCTATAATAGTTTTTTTACTTTTATGGCAAATACTTCCAACACTTGGATTGGTAAACCCCATATATATTCCTACACCAACAGTCATAGCCTCAACAATGTGGCAACTGACACTTGATGGAACTCTTCCAACAGACATAGCTGTCAGTTTATCAAGGGTTTTAGCTGGGTTTGGATTAGCATTACTTGTAGCACTTCCTTTAGGATTTTTATTAGGAGGTTTCTTCAGAAACTTTGAAAAGGCAGTGAACCCGCTTTTACAAGTTTTAGGACAAGCAAACCCATTTACCTTGTTACCAGTATTTATTGTGTTCCTTGGTATTGGTGAACTTTCCAAAATCGCCATTATATTCTGGGTTACACAATGGCCAGTTTTATTCAACACAGTCACAGGAATTAAAAATGTTGACCCTGTACTTGTTAAGGTTGCTAGAACGGCGGGCCTTGGAAAGTTTGATGTATTCAGAAAGGTTTTAATACCTGCATCTCTGCCAACTGTGTTTACAGGGATACGTATGGGTGCTATTTTCGCATTTTTCA
>PLTK01000178.1 GCA_003164415.1 Methanobacterium sp.
ATACCCTTGAAATGTTTATGAATGGGGATTTAAGAGGTGATCTATCAACTATTGCTGATGGACAGCCATGGGTAAAACAGGCCCCCCTAGATATACTGATAACTGGAAATAATCAGAAAATGATNNCATGCAGGGGAAAATATTTACCTACAAGCGGAATCATTGGGTCTGGTTACGGTATCACTGGGTTCCTTCGATTCAAATCAGCTAAGCCAAAAATTTGAGCTCCCAAGTAACGAAACACCATTATATATATTCCCTATAGGCCATCCACAATAAAACCACAGGAAAAATACAGTCTAACTTAAAAAAAATAAGAATAAATATTTAGAAAAAAATATGTTATATTCTTTTTTCATATCTTTTTTTAAGAATTTTTAAATCCACAAATAACTTTTTTCCCGATCAGATACCCTTAAACAGCACTTTCTCTAATTCATTGAGGTTTTTTTCAATAAAAGCCGCAGCATTTGGATCAGAAAGTATTTGTAACTGTTTTTTATTCGTACTCTCGTATGCATTATATAATATTACTTGAAGCTCTGGAACGGGCATATTCATTACTTTCTCAATTTTTAATAGTTCCATATCGGTTAATTGACATTTATAAGCTTCTATTTGGCTTTCAAACGATTTGACAACGTTCAAATTTCTAGATACCATTCTTTTAAGTATAAATGATGGAACCTTGGTAAAGTTATCCATCAAACCAACCACATCTTCCTCAGTAATATTTATGTCTGGATAAGATTCCATTTTTTTATTAAGCCTCCATGTATATTCCATGAAATTAGTTCATAATTTTTTTTTTAGTTTCAAAAATGAAGTATAATATTCAGTATATTCTAGTTTAAACAACATGAATTGAAACATTATTTTTGTTACATAGTTGTATTATATAATTTGAAGATAGAAATAGACTTGATGTCTGGTTTCCCTGCTGATTATTTGTTATTATGCTGTAGATTATAATTCCAAGCACATTGTTCTGGGAATTTAATGCCGGGCCTCCACTGTAACCATGTGTTGTAACAGCACTTGTTTGATAAAATACTGTTCCATTATTTGGTATAACCCCTGTAATTTTTCCTGAAGTGGAATATGGTTTTATTATAGATTGATTCAAGTCTGAGTACATTCCACTGCTTAGTACGGGATATCCATATATTGAAACTTTATCACCATTATTTGGTTTTGCTGAACTTAATGTTAGTGCATGTAAATTTTGAAACAATGCACTTATCTTTATTAGTGCAACATCCTGATCTGTATTGGGATTACCAACATCTATTAAATTTGCGTTGATGGAATTTCCACCGGTACTCCCAGNNGTTATATAACCTTCTACAGCCGCTTTTTCTATATAGTTTTGGACATCTGTACTGTTCATGATTTTAAGCGTGTTATTATTTGTTAATGCCAAAGGATCACCAACAACATGAAACGCGGTTATAATGTATCCATTGCTGTTAACAATAAATCCAGATCCAGAGTCTAATGGAGCGTACTCCACATTAATATTTGTTGTTCTGTTAACAAATGGATCTTTAATAGAAACAACCCCTGTGACTCCATTTTCAATATAAACAACAGATCCTACTGTTTGTGAATTTGAATCCGACGATTGAATATAATAGTTATTTCCAATAGCATTTTGCGCAATTAATCCTAAAATAGCAACTAAAATTGCTATAACAACCAGTGTTGAATGTTTTAAATGTTTCATCTTTATTTACCCAATATATTATACAAAGATTCTTATCCAAAATTTGTTTATGCCATAATTATATTGTTCACTGTTTAAGAAAAATATTTCTATAAAAAATTAGTGTTAGCCCATACTAATCAAATATGGGTAGGTTATACGATTCATAAATATATAAAACAAATAATTATTATCTATTCAATATATAGTATAATAAAGTTAAAAAAATAATTAAAATATTTTTTACATATCCTATATGGGTGATTTTTGGATGATAATAGAGAAAATTGAAATAACAAGACATAAAATAACCTTACAAGGGGAATTGAAGTTAATTGACGATGCATTATCTAGAGAAAATTGTGAAGAAATGATAAGACATTTAGTTAGCTGGAAATTAGGACAATTAGAACCTATAAGACACTTTGAAATGGTTTATAATAAAGAAAAAATGTGGGCAGAAGTTGATGTCTTTGTTACAGTATCTATTAAAGAATCATCTGAAAGCCACATTGAAAATATTCGACATATCTTCAACAAGTTAATGGAATTTTTAAATCTATACGAAAGGGAGTTTGAAGCCATTTCAGGCAGAACTATATCAAACCCAAAATCTTGAACAAAAATAGAAAATAAAAAAAATGTTATTTTAATTTAGATTCCACGTTTTTCGGAAAGTCTTGGGCGTCCTGAAGAACCTTTTCCAGCTTTTTTTCCACCTTCATGTTCTTGAAGCTGTTTTTCAATTTCATTAGCTGTTAAAGGTCTTATAAGTCCATGTTGCATGGAATATCCATTGTTCAATATATTTTCAAGAACTTCTTGAA
>PLTK01000007.1 GCA_003164415.1 Methanobacterium sp.
GGATCTACTTCACCATCATTCGATATAAGTTTTTTTCTTTTCCTTAGCATTTTGTATAACCTCCAAGAGCGATTCAGCCATAGCATCTAAAGTTGAAATTTGATCTTCATACCATCTCCTTCTAACCCGGGATATTGTAAATGCAATTGCTGCAGAAGCCATACCCAAGATTGCAGCATCAAATGCAACCATCAAATTTTGGGAAAGTGTTGTTATATCCCCCGCCCCTAAAGCCGCAAGTCCGGGGCCCATAGGTATCAATGTTCCCATAAGACCAATTGCTGGTGCAATTTTAGCAATAATATCGGTTTTTTCTACCTTTTTAATTGCTTTGATTTCTTCTTCTTCTATCAATTTACGTGCCAATACTTCTCTAGATTTTATTCCGATAGCTTTACTGTCAGATATTTTTTCTAATATTTCTTTATGTATCTTGGGAAGTTCACTATCCTCTAAAACGTCTTTAATCATTGATGGTGAACTATTATTCGAAATATTCGTTATAAAACTTTCAACCTCTAGAAAAGTTGTTTTTCTTCGGATGGAATACTCGGAAATTATTCCTCCTGCTTCAATTACAACATAAACCAACATTATCAAAAGAACTGCTATTACAGGTAAAAGTAAACTTTGAGAAACCACATAAAGCGTACTGTTAATGATGTCACTGCCTGGAATTACCGTCATATAAATCACACCCTATTGTATTGTCTTTTAGTTCTGTAAAATCCTATAACTATTAAAATAACCACCAAAATAACCACATAACTTAGTGTAGTTATAGAATTTATGTTTGTTGGTCTCATTGGGGACTGTATAACTGCATTGATATTAGGTAATAAAATAACGGATGCTAAAAAATAGAATCCAGCAAAAAGCATGAAATTTCCCAGCAATATGGGATAAGGTTTTTTAACTATCCTAACTATTGCCCCAGATGCAAAGTAGAATAAAACTATGGTTAAACTTAAGAATATTGCCGCATATTGTCCAATGGCTGCTGATGAAACTCCTATAATTGGAGATATTAATACTATTGCTACAACAACTGCTCCAAAGCAGCAAGGACAAGGGGCAATCATGGCAGCACATGTGGCCTTTGCATGATTTTTATGATGTACTTTCCATTCTCTTATGGTTAGTAAACCCGCATATGCAATAATTAATGCCATTAACGAGAATAATATAAAATTATAATCATATACTACGTTATAAAGAATATTTGCATATCCTGCGGTTATAGACGACAAAATCAATACTCCCATACCATAACCAGCAGCTATAGCTATACCTACTTTTTTTGAAATGCCTGCAAATCCCATAGCAAGTCCGATTTTAACACCAAATATTAAAACTGTGGATAATATCCCTACTTGCCATAATAACTCTAACATCTTATCAAATCCTTCTTTATAATTTAACTTAATATGAATACTCTGTATAGGGCCTAACTATAATCGTACTTGTACGATAAAATCAGTTTTTTACTATGCTCAAAATCATTCATGCTCTACAATACTAAAAAAAATAAAAAGGTATTCTGAATTACAAAATGTGAATTCAGGTTCCTTTTACAGTTAGTAATTTTGTTTTACCATTGATTACTACTGGTATTGTGTATACACCTTTTTTATTCATTTTAATTGACATTTTTAATGTTACAGTTTTGTGTGATCCTATGGTTCCTGTCCATTTGTTTGAGCTGTATTTGAATGGTGCTGTTTGGGTTGTGTTGATTTTTGTAAAAGCACTAGAAAGAGTTGGTTGTACGGTGCATATTCCAGAATTATCTAGACCAGCGTTTTTTATTGTTACTGTGAGATTAAAGTTGCTTCCAGTTTTGACTTTCGAGCTACTTACAGAATAGGCATAAGATGCTTCAACGTCTTTGTTAATGTTTAAATTATTGGTTGTTGAATTTATTGTCTGGTTTCCATTATTATCTACATAGTTTACTGATGGGTTGGTTGAAAGTTTTCCTGCTTGTTTAGCTGTTACAGTGAATACTATTATGGCTTCACTGTTTGCACTTAACGTGTTCAAGTTCCATGTCCCGGTAGTTGCGTTAAAAGTTCCTCTCGATACTGCACCAACCTGATAGCTAGTGTAGTTAGAGGAAGGTAAGAGATTGGTTATATTAAGATTGTTTGCAGAACTTTGTCCATTGTTTGAAACTTTTACAGTGTATGTGGTGGTTTTACCGTTGGTTATGCTGGAGTTTGAATATGTTGAACTTAGTGAAATGTTTGAATATTGGTCTGCAGAGTCACTGAAAGTTCCATTAGCACTTGTTTTACTGTTGGTACTGCTGTCAGCTATTAATACATAGTATGGGAATGTTGGTGGGAACATTGTTGAGGTCAAGTTGTAGGTGTTGTTTTGTATGTTCACGTTGTAAAATCCAGAAGATAGTAATACGCCTACAAATGAGTTACTCATTGTATTGTTGGTGATGTTCACATTTCCTGCACCATATACTGTTATAGAACTTAGTTTACAATTTGTAATTGTATTGTTGTACACACTATGTCCTTGTGAGTGCATTAAATAAATTCCTTCATTACAATTATTAACTAAATTACCACTGACTGTTACATCTGGCCCTACTGGGTGTCTTACGTCAATTCCATGATTGGAACAGTTTTGAACACTGTTGTTTGAAATTATTGCATGTGATGATCCAAAGGATAAAATACCTGTTGTGGCCATGTTTGCAACACTATTATTGCTTATCAATAAATTTGGACATTCTACAGCATATATTCCCCATGATGCTAAGTTTAGACTATTATTAGTGATATTAAGTCCGCTTACATACTGGGAATAGATCAATGAGTTATCATAACCCATACCAGTTGTTGAATTGGCCATGCTTGTAATATTAAATCCACTTATTGAACTTCCATTACCTGCTCCATTGGTCCCATTGAAGAAATAAAATGCAGCTGTGTTAGCTATAGCATTATCCGAAACTATTTGTGGGATATATGATGAGTTACTAATGGCTTTTATAAGTGTTCCACCATTGGCACCTACAAGGTTTAGTGTCTTGTTTATTACCAAAGCAATATTATCATATTCACTTCCTAAAAACTGTAATGTGTCTCCGGAGTTTGATCCATCAATAATGGCCTGGATTTGAGTATTGTTTAAGCCTGAATTTACCGTTACGGTAGCTGCAGAAGCACTTGCAATTCCCGAGCCAAACATTGTAAGGACAACTAAAGAGAGCATTAGACATTTATTAATTCCTTTCAAATTTCCCCCTCCGATTTTTTTTGTATTATAACTACAAAAAATCTTATCGAAGTATTATGATAATACTCGAATTTGTTCGAGATAAAATTAGAACATATTAATACATATTTATTAATTCCTTCCAAAATTCCCCGCCCCCGACTTTCAGTAATTAATTATTTACAAAAAACCATTATCGAATGTATTATATAAACATGTCGATTAATTAAAATTTTTATCATCAATTTGATCTGAGATTTGATTATACTGGTTAAAAAAATGATAAACAATTAATTTAGGATTTTTATATCTTTTAAAGTATTATTTATATTTATTTATTTGTTTAATGGATAAATTTGTATATCAAAATTTTTATTAATGGTATTTTATAAACGGAACGTATAAATATATAATTCGATTAACTAAATTTCATAGATTTATAATTATAAATTTTATAATTCGTGAGAAAATGAATTCAAGCAAAAGTAAAAAAATAATAAATCTTCGTTCGACATTATTATTACTATCAATAATAATTTTTATAAGCTCAAATGTAAGCACTGCTTCAGCCGCCACCATTAATGTAACTTCAGGATTACAAAATAACGAAATACAAAGCCTGATAAATGGATCAAATCAAGGAGATACAATTAACTTCTTGGGGAGCAGTTATAGTAACATATCGTTAATAATAAACAAAAAATTGAATATTATCAGTGCTAGAAATACTGTTATAATCAGTAACAATTCTTACAGCATCTCTAAATTGGGAACTTTTGCTTTTTATTTTACTAATACAAGTTTAGGTAGTGTCA
>PLTK01000145.1 GCA_003164415.1 Methanobacterium sp.
TAATTAGAATAGCAATAACTGAATATATTATGAAATATAAAGATTTATTAGACTAAAGTAAATTATGGAGGGTGTTTAATGGTGATAAGGCTAAAAAGTTTTAGAAGATTTGGTGAGAAAGACCTTAGGAATAATAGGGATATACTATTTGTCGTTGGGGAGGAGGATAAAGAATTCCATGACTCGTATGGTGGATTTTTTTCAGATGATGACCCTAATGAAACCATCATAGACAATTTGTTATTACACAAAGGAACTGATCAATTATTAGAAATAATTTATAAAAGCGGAAAGAACAGGTTTTTAAATCTTAGACTCATTCATAGTTACCACTATCAGGAATATTCAAAATAAGATGGATTAACAAAAACATCTGTTGGATAAATCATTGATAATCTTTTGATACACTAAAATTTCAATAGGAATCCTAAGTAAAAACAATCTAATTAGAATAGCAATAACTGAATATATCATGATGGATATTTGAGTTTAAGTTCTATCACCTCAATTTTTTCATCCATTTTCATGTCAGCCATCATCACCATGTCAGACCAGTACGATTACATCACTATTGCTGCATGTAAAGATGTTTATCGCTGCTATTTAGGCTCTTTTAACTTCTCTTTATTTCACTGGGGCGTTTATATTTGCACTGGCTATTTCAATTCTTTCTATAATTATGGGTTACTAGTTAAGCCCCCTCTTCTGTATTTAAATCATTACATCCTGTTAATTCAAAACGTGAATCTAGAATAACTCAGATTGTTTCAACTTCACTATCGAACACTGGTGCTAATATTTTAATTGCAATTTTTGTCATCCCAGCGGACTTTTTTGCGGGAGTAACAATCCTATTATTTGGATTAGCCACGATTGTAGTGATAGTATTGAAAATGGCTATTTGAGTCAGGAAACTACAATGGTCACAATAATAATCTATAATCCTGCATATTGATTATTCATTTCGTTATAGTTGGGTCGTGTGTCCCGTCAGGCTGCAAAAAACACCATTTACTACAATTTAATGAGTTATATTGTAAATTAACCTGAACATCATTTTGTATCCATAGAATACTTATATGATTAAATACAAATAATATTTTATATAAATAGTTTTTTATTATAAAAAATTGTTCTAATTTCAGATTTACAAAGAAGGGAATGTTAATATAAATGGATTGGAGTTTTATTATTTTAGATTTTCATGACAAATAAAGAGCTNNCAAGGGTGACTTGATAGAAGAAGAATCTAAGCTAAAAACCCAACTCCTTGATGCCGCTAATGATCCTATTTTTTTGCAGGATTTTGATGGAAATTTTGTGTATATCAATGAATCTGCTTATAAAACTCTTGGTTATACTAAAGACGAATTAATGAAGGTGAATCTTCATGATTTGGATATTTCAGAATCCGCTGACCTCATAAAAACGCGTATTAATGATTTAATAAAAAAAGGCGAA
This sequence comes from Methanobacterium sp., assembly GCA_003164415.1. GTDB lineage: Archaea > Methanobacteriota > Methanobacteria > Methanobacteriales > Methanobacteriaceae > Methanobacterium_B. The sequence continues at coordinate 1,462 of PLTK01000145.1, forward strand.
TCTACTTTTGAAACCGCACATTACCGTAAAGATGGTTCTGTAATGCCTGTTGAAATACGTGCCCGAATTATTGAGTCACAGGACAGAAAACTTGTTCTAAGCAATGTCAGGGACATCACAGAACGTAAAAGAATTGAAAATAGTCTTCAAGAGAACAAATCCCAACTTGAAGCGATTTTCTCTAGCATGGTCGAAGTAATCGATACCTTACAAACGAAAGGAAAATTGTTAAGTGAATTATCAACTATCGAAAAACCCGGTTACAAATTTTCTGAGAAATTATCGCCCATCACAGTTTTAAACCAAGAAGGACAACCCACAGGCACGAAATCCTCATTTTTAGACAACACCGAAGAAAAGAAAATGGAGAGAAAATTGGAAAAGAGTGAAGCTCTTTTTAGAACGTTGACAGACGTTTCTACAGTTGGTATCTTCATGATCGAGCTTGATGGTAAATATAGTTTTATCAATGAGCGTGGATGCGAAATTATAGGATTGGATGCTGAAGAAATTTTAGATTTAGGAACGGGACGGACAATACATCCAGATGACTCTGAAAAGGTTATAGAAGAGTGGAATAAGGCATTAAAACATATGGAACATTTTAAATGTGAATACAGGTACCATCATTTGAATGGGTCTGATATTTGGGTTATTGCCGTTGCAAAACCAAATATCGATACTTCAGGTAGATTTGTGAACTACGTTGGAACACTTGTCGATATCAATGAGCACCAAAAGGCAGAAGAAAAAGTAATTAAAACTTTAGATGAGTTGAATCGATCTAATAAAGAACTAGAGCATTTTGCTTATGTTGTTTCACATGATTTGCAGGAGCCATTGCGTTCGGTTTCAAACTTTTTACAGCTTCTTTCACGACGTTATAATGACAAAATTGACCCTAAATCAGCCGAGTACATTGATATCACTGTTAATGGTGCAAATCGGATGCAAACCATGATAAACGATCTTCTAACTTACTCACGTATAACTACCCGAGGAAAAAAATTCACTTATACAAACTGTCAAGCAGTATTGGATGATATTTTAAGAGATTTAAATGCAACGATTGAAGAAAATGATGCAATCGTTACTAATGGTCCACTGCCGACAGTTTTTGCAGATAATTCGCAGATGAAACACCTTTTCCAGAATTTAATAGTCAATGGAATTAAATTCCATGGGGGAAAACAGCCAAAGATCCATATTTCTGTAGTTGAGAAAAATAAGGAGTGGCTTTTTTTATTTCAAGATAATGGTATTGGGATCGACTCAAAATATGCTGAAAGTATTTTTGATGTATTTAAGCGCTTGCATACAAGGAAAGAATATTCAGGCACGGGAATTGGTCTTTCAATATGCCGGAAAATCGTGCACAGGCATGGAGGAAAGATATGGATAAAATCTAATCTGGGTGAATGTTCAAAATTCTATTTTACAATACCCAAAAGGAGGAATGGATAAAAATGGATAATATAATGGCCGTTGATATTTTGTTGGTTGATGACAACCCAGATGATGTACTCCTTACTAAAGAAGTTTTAAGAGAGGGAAAGGTGAAAAATAAACTATATGTTGCAGAAGACGGAGACGAGGCCATGCAATTCCTCCTCAATCAAGGTAAGTTTACCAATGCTCCCCGTCCTGATATAATGCTATTGGATTTGAACTTACCAGGCAAAGATGGTCGTGAAGTCCTCTCAGATATTAAAAAAGATTGGAATTTAAAAAGTATCCCCGTGGTTATTCTTTCCTCATCAAATGATGAAGAAGATGTAATAAAGATGTATGAAAACCATGCCAATGCCTACATTATTAAACCAGTTGATTTAGATAAGTTCATCAATGTGATACGAACATTTGAAGATTTCTGGCTCACCCAAGTTAAACTACCAAATGGAGATGGAATGTGATAATCAAACCTCCTATTAAAATTCTTTTGATTGAAGATAATCCTGATGATTTCAGTTTCATACGGGAGATATTAGAAGAAGTTGAAGACCAATTTGAGCTGGTAAATGCTGATACACTTAAAAAAGGTTTAAAAAGTATTGATGATGGACAATATGACGTTATACTCTTAGATCTAGGTTTACCGGATAGCAATGGTTTTGATACATTCAATAAGGTGCATAAACATGCCCCAGGAACAGCACTAATAATTTTAACTGGTTTAAGAGATGAAGAAATAGGAAACCGCGCAGTGAAAGAAGGTGCTCAAGATTATTTTGTTAAGGGACCAATAGATAGCAAACTTTTATTTAAGTCAATTAATTATGGTATTGAAAGAAATAATCTAGTTTTAGATTTAGCTCGAAGGGAATCTAACTTATCTGCACTAATGGAGAACACCACTGATTCGATCTGGTCCACTGACATAAAAGGAAATCTTCTCACATTTAATTCCAAATTCCAGGAATTGTTCAAAAAATATTATGGTATTGAACTAGAGGAAGGGATGAGATTATATGATCACATCCCCACAGATGAAAGTAAACTGTGGGAAACTGTTAATAAGAAGATATTAATAAAGGAAAGATTTTCTTTTGAAAAAGTTTATGAATTCCCAGGAACGTCTATTTATGTTGAGATATCTGTAAACCCCATCATTTCTGGAGATAGTTCTTTAATGGGGGCATCATTTTTTGGCAGAGACATTACAGAAAGAAAAAAAACAGAAAACTCATTTAAAGTTGCTTTAGAAGAAAAAGAGATGCTAATCAGAGGGATCCAATACCGAATGAAGAACAACATGGATATCATCTCTAGTCTATTTGACAAGCAGATTATGCATCTTGAAAAGGAAACTGAGAATATTTTGAAAGAGAGTCATGGCCGGCTGAAAAGCATGACCATGACAAACGAGAAACTCTATCAATATGAAAATTTAAGCAAAATCAATTTCAAAGACTATGTGGCAGACCTCGTCAATGATATATTTTACTCATATGGAATCAAAAATGGAACAATTCACCCAAAATTAGAAATTGAAGATATAAATGTGGATATCAACACCGCCATACCATTGGGATTAATTATAAACGAACTAGTGACCAACAGCGTCAAATATGCCTTCCCCCAAAGTAAAGGAACTATAAAAATAAAACTCAAATCATCCCCAGATCAACTAGAACTCACAATTGCAGACAATGGAGTGGGACTCCCAGATGATCTAGACTATAATAATACTGATTCTCGAGGATTACAACTGGTCTATGATTTAGTAAGACAGATCGACGGTGAAAATGAGCTTGACAGAAGCCACGGCACACAATTCAAAATCACATTCAAAAGTACAAGGAAAATAAAATATTAAATGTAAAAAATTATTTTCCTATTTAAACACTGGCTTGAATAATTGATAAAAAGGTATACCGCTTTGATATCGCCAATTATGGAGATAAAACAGATACTAAAAATGAAAATGGCTAAATTTCACTGGTAGAGGATTAAAACATAGACATGGCTACAAAACGAACATTGAAATCTTTTGACCCCATATTTAATAATACTAATTCTCAATTTTATACATCAATTTCTTATGCGTTTTTGAGATCAATTTAAGACATTTTAAAGTTATAAAAACATAATAATTTAATTCATCTTTTTTTGTTTCAGGATGATCTGTATAGGATGGAAACCATAATGGCTGTAAAATTGTATTGTATCATCGTTACCTGCAAATAGTTGAACCTTCCTATTTTCAACACCTTCAGCATCCATCCATTTTAGGGCACGGTTCATTAAGTTTTCTTCAATCCCCATGGAATGGAATTTTTCTTCTACATATAACGAGTCTATTTCACCTATTTCATTTGAAATTGAGCTTATACAGTACCCTACCACTTGTTCACTATTTGAATCCACTGCTAAATCTACTCTGAGGAATCCTTTTTCAGATTTTTTCAGTAATTTTTCCTTTATATTCTCAAAAACAACATTTTCGTATTCTTGAAAGAAGTACCTTGCCTTCGACTGATGTTGATGTTTAAGTTTCTCCCATAGCTCTTTTACATAATCCAATTCTTTCTCATCAGTTTCATAATAGCGTATCATATAAATTAAATTATACCATAAACTCATTAATAAATTTTAAGAAAACATTATCAAATTAAATATGTTATTTTGTTTTCATAAAATTTTGAAACTATTTTTAATTCTTATTCTGCTATCATCTCCCGCTTGCTCCAGATGGTTTCTTGAACCTATCTTGATTTGGGTGTTTTAGCCCAAATAATGGCAATAACTTTTATAGTTGATAATAATTTCACTTGTTTAAATGACAAATTACATCTAGTGTCAAATAGTAAGTTTTATACATACGATAATATACATTCATTTTTGGATTTAGAACGTTAATGTTTGTTGCATGAAGTTGTTTTCATAATTAATTCTTTAACATTGAGAATAATATAATAGGAAATAAATCAATTTTATAAAAAAGAAATCGTAAAGAATTATTATAATGTTAAGTTTATTAATTATATCTGTATTTTTGACATATTTCAATTTGTTTTAATTCTAGGTGTTATTTCACACAGGTTTTTTTATTTTCCTATTTTTTTGGCAGCTATTTGGTGGAGAAGGGAGGGAATATTGATTCCAATATTCTTTATCACTTTTATTAATTTCAAATTATTTTTTAGATCATAATTTAAATTAAACTTTTTATGAGGATATTATTAATGTTTTCATGTACATGGCAATAGTGATCGTAGTTGCACTTTTAAATGAAGATATTACAAAAAAAGATATTAAACTCCATAAAACCGAGGAAAAGTTTCGTTCTGTAACGGATTCAACAGTTGATGGAATCATCAAAACAGATACAGATAGTAAGATTGTTTTATTTATGCTAGTTTAAAAAATATTTTGGTTACCGAAATGATTAATAAAATATAAACAAGTCACTATACTGATGCCAGATAAATATAAAATAAATTTTATGGATAACTTGGAGAGATTTAAGTCAATCGGTAACCACGAATGTGTTGGAAAAACCTTTGAAACCATTGGATTAAAAAAAAAGGGTACAGATTTCCCTTTGAAATATCCAGCACAACTTGGGGATCAAAAATAATAAATTCACAACTTCCATAATTTGCGATGTTACAAAACGTAAAAAAAAAGAAAACCAAATCCAGAAATCTCTCAATACTTTTCACACTTATGTAATAGGATAACTTTCTTATTAAATTAAATGTCAATGTGTATGATATAATGCTAGACATTAACACATTGATACCATTAGGATTAATTGTTAACGAATTAGTAACTAACAGTTTAAAACACGCATTTCCAACAGGTAAAATGGCGAAATAAATATAAAATTCTTTACAACAAATGATAAATATCAGTTTTTAGTTAAAGATAATGGGCATAGGATTCTCCAAAAATAGAGGCTATAAAAACACAGAAACATTAGGATCACGAATAGTAACCAGCTTAACAGAACAAATTGACGGAGAAATAGAAGTTATAATAGTCCGGGAACTTCTTTTAAAATCGTTTTTATTGAAGAAAAATTTGACGAAAATTAGGGCTTATTTTTTTTAGTTCCCATAGTATTTTAGATGAAGATCACATCCTTCTTTTATACTTTACTTCTTTGAAAGTGATTTTAAATTCTGTTCCGTTATCTTTATTCAGTTTTAACTTTCCGTCTAACTGGCCTATAAGACTCTGTACTAGCTGTAGGCCAAGTGTTTCCGGATTTTCTAGATTGATGTCTTTTGGTAGTCCTATTCCATTATCGGCTATGGTGATTTCAATGTTTTCTGGTAGAGATTTGAGTTTTATGGTTATGGTTCCTTCGTTTTGGGGGAAGGCATATTTGACAGTGTTGGTTATTAGTTCATTGATGATGAGTCCAAGGGGTATTGCTGTGTCAATATTGAGATTGATATCATCAATATCCAATTGGATGTCTATAATTCCTTTTCTAATTTCATAAGTATATAATATGTCGTATACGAGTTTTTCAAGGTATCGTTTGAAATTAAGGTAGGATAAATTGGGTGATTGGTATAGGGTTTCGTGTATTATAGCCATGCTATTCACTCGACTTTTACTTTCCTTCAAAATATTTATCAAATCTTCGTCATCTAGAGATCCTTCTTGTAGGTGAAGTAAACTAGCAATTATTTGAAGATTGTTTTTGACCCGATGATGGATCTCACGTAGAAGGACTTCTTTTTCAGCTAAAGATTTTTTTAATTGTTCTTCTACTATTTTACGCTCAGTAATGTCTTCTGATACATTTAGGAGATATTGGGGATTCTTTTCCTTGTTTAAAATTGGAATTTTCTTAGTGTGTAATATTCTTTGACCTAAATTCTCGTTTTCAATAGTTTCTTCGGGTATATCTAATAGTTTCTTGTTTTGAAGGACTTCTCTATCTGTTTGTGTGAAAAAATCCGCTTCATCTTTTGGAAAAAAATCATAGTCAGTTTTACCAATTAATTCTTCTCGGGACTGCCCCATCAATTCTTCCCCGGCTTTGTTAACCATTTCAAAATTAANNTATTTGGAATATTTTCAACAATATTCTTCAGAAATTCTTCACTTTCACGACGTTCATTTTCTGTGTTTTTACGTTCAGTGATATCAATAGCAGATATTAAAATCTCTTTAATGTTCCAATTTTCATCAAAAAAAGCCTTGCTTTCAATATGGACATAAACCGGACTTTNNGGACTTTTATTCTTTATAATTTCAATTTCACATTGCTGATTGGTTCCAGAGTCTATGATCCTTTTAACATGATTAGAAAATTTTTTACGAGAATCAGGGGCAATAAAACGAGTAAAAGGACGGTTTATTAGTCTATTTTTCCCCACTTCTAGGAATGTGGCACCTGTCAAATTGACATCCATTATCCAACCATTTGTATCTAAAGTATAAAATCCAATTGGTGCTAAATCATAAAACTCGAAATACCTAATCTGTGATGTTTTAAGTTTTAATTGGGCTGTTCTTAACTCTTCATTCTGCATTTCCAGTTCAA
>PLTK01000125.1 GCA_003164415.1 Methanobacterium sp.
AAAAAAATAGATATCTAAACCTTTTGGAATGGGTCAGATACGTTCCTTGTATATGGATTCTTTAAAAATTATCGTGTATCTAGTTCCATTATCATTGTTAATTGAAATTTTACCGTCTATTTGTTCTGTTAAACTGTTAACCAACATCAAACCTAGTGTTTTTATATTGTCCATATCAAATTCTTTGGGTAATCCTATTCCATTATCACTTATAATCAGTTCATAATATTCATCCCCAGATTTGAGTGATACAAAAATTTCTCCAATCCTTCCATCGGGAAATGCATATTTTAAACTATTTGATACAAGTTCGCTTATAATTAAACCACAGGGAACAGCAGTTTCCATGTTTAAACTTACCCTATCTATTTTGAGTACTGGTTTGATGATATCCTCTACATTGTACGAATAAAATAAGTTGGATACAAGGCTCTTAATATAATCAACAAAATTTATCAGAGTAAGATCATCCGACATGTACAGTTTATCATGTATCATTGCCATGGATTTAACCCTGTTTTGGCTTTCTTTTAACACATCAACAGCTTTTCCATCGTCAACATATTTTATCTGAAGATTTAGTAAGCTTGAGATTATCTGCATATTATTTTTAACTCTATGATGTATCTCCTGAAGAAGGGTATTTTTTTCAACTAAAGAGGATTTAATCTCATTTTCAGCTATTTTACGTTGAGTAATGTCACCACCAATAGCAAGAATATATAAAATCTCCCCGTTATCCATAATTGATTTTAAATGGATTAAAACATAGCTAATATTACCATTTATATCCATAAAATGGGATTCAAAGGGTTCTACATATTCCCCTTTCAGCAGGCTCTTAATTTTAGAATAATACTCTCCCATATCTTCCTTGTTTATTGTCTCTATCTCGAAAAAATTTTTACCAATAATATCTTCCTTTGATAAACCGATTATGTTAGTTATGGTATTGTTTACATCAAGTATGGTGCCATCCTTCCCCAATATCATGTTGAAATAGGGATCTTCTTCAAAGAGCATTCTATATTTCTCTTCACTTTCACGTAGAGCATCTTCCATTTCTTTTCTCTGTGTGATGTCGTTGATAATTGAAAATAATATGGTTTTACCATTAAATTCTATAGGAGAATTAAATACTTCTACAGTTCGGATTTCACCACTTGCTAGTTTTTGAGGTATTATAAAGTTATATCCGTGTTTTATGGCGATATCAGTTGCTTGGGAAAATTTTTCAGAATGCTCAGCATTGATCTGTTTAATATTCATAGTTTGAAGTTTATCGTTGGAATATCCATAGAAGTGGATTGCAGCAGGGTTTGCATCGATAATATCCCCAGAATCAGGATCTATTAAGGTCATAACAGCATTGCTTCTTTCAAATAACATCCTAAATCTTTCTTCACTATCCTCCAAAGCATGTTCAGCTTTTTTACGTTCAGATATATCCCTAGAGATTGCCAGTGCAACTTCTTGACCATCTAACTTAAAGATATGATTGTTAACTTCTACTGGTATTTTTTTACCGGTTTTAGTTTTATGAACAATCTCAAACTCAAACTCGCCTGTTTTTTTGAGTGATTGTGCATTTATCGACATGCCAGACCTTTTATCTTTGTCAACAATGTCTGAAGGAGTCATGTTTAAAAATTCATCACGAGAATAACCCAATCTTTCAATACCCACCTCATTTATATCAATAAATTTTCCGGGAAGACCATTATCTTGCATAAGATTCAAGCTTATCATATCATTAGCATTATTGAATACATTACGATATTTCTCTTCTCTTTCTTTTAACTCTTCTTCAATCTTCTTTCGTACGCTGATGTCTATCATCATACCAGATATAGAATTAACTCCCATATATGAGCTTAAAAGTATAGTTACTGTTTTTCCGTTATTTGAAACCATTTTAACTTCCATATGATTGAAAGAACCTTCATCTTGTAGTTTTTTTATGAATTTATCCCAATCATTTGGATTTTTGTAGAGTTTATATAATTTTTTTCTTTTTAAATCCTGAACACTTTCAAAGTTAAATATTTTAACCATAGCATTATTTGCAAATGTTATATCACCCTGCATAGTGGCTTTATATATTCCCACCATTGAATTATTAACCAACTCACTGTACCTTTTCTCACTTTCTTTTAATTTATTTTTCATAGTGCTTTTGTAAAGTGCTAGTTCTATGGTATATTTAAGTTGATTGGAATCGTAGGGTTTAATTATATATCCATATGGCTCTGTTAGTTTTGTCTGTTCAATCGTAGAATTTTCAGTAGGGATTGTTAAATAAATGATGGGTATATTAAATTTTTTAATCTGAGATGCTACTTCAATACAATCTATTTCTCCATTTGAGGATATGTTCATCAAAATCAGATCTGGTGATTTATTTAAAACTTGTTTAACTGCTTCATCACCGGTAGAAACAATATAAGGAACATCATAACCTAAATGTTCTAATGTACTCCTAAGTTTTTGAGCTTCGGATTTATAGTGCTCAACAAGTAAAATTTTAATCTTTGACATTTTATAAACCACTTATAAATTTTTTTAAATATAGTAATTGTTTTATTTTAAAGAAGTACTATTTTCGGATTATACAAATAATTTTCATCTTTGTACAAATTTATAGCCTCTCTTTAAAAAAAAAATATTATTTAACTATTAATTCACAATAAAAGAACTGTATTATAACATATGTCTTTGAATATATTATAACTTTTATTCATAAATAGAATTAATTTTAATTATTTTGTGACAGAAAAATTCAAAATATGAAAGAAAAAATAGAGTACAATATGTAAATTATAAATAAAAAAACAGGCATTTTAGAGTATCGTTATAGATAATGATATTGATTAATATTAATAAAATAGTAAAATTGAAAACTTAATAGAGGATCAACCATTTATTTAACCTTACTACTAAATAGCATGGTTTAGAATTACTATTTTTTTAAATTTTGATCTTGTAATCAACGAACATTCCTATCAAGAATACAATATTTTTGTTCTTATTTTTCAAGCCATAACTCAAATCCCATGGGATTATTGGGGGTTTTGCTTTTATGGAAGTTAGTCTTGGATACAAGGTTTTTAATCTCGTTAATTGTGTATGCATTTCGAAGAAGGAACGTTCTAAATGTTAATTTTGTGAAGAGTGAATTGATCCAATTCATATCCATATCTTTGATATTATCATTAATTGCATCTTTAGAGGCATCTCTACGTAAATCTATAATTAATGCTTTGCCATTAGGCTTTAATACTCTGTACATTTCATTTATTGTCATAATAGGTTTTGTAAAATTTTTGAATGCTGCTGTGCAAACTATAAAATCGAATGTTTCGTTATCAAATGGCATTTTCGATGCATCACCTTCTGTAAAGTTTACATTTACACATTCTTCCTTGGCGTTTTTGTTTGCTATTTCTACAAATGTTTTGCTGATATCTAACCCGGTTGCATTGTAATTTCCCATTTTCATAAGTTCTATAGATAGGTATCCGGGGCCTGGTGCAACTTCAAGTATATTACTTCCCTCTGCAACATTTTCTGCTACTTTTTTTGCAAAGTCCTTGTACAGATTAAGGTTGCCCTTGGTATTTTTAGCATACCACCGGGCAATAAAACCTTCCATTGCCATTCCCTTGTAGCTTTTTTTAATATTTGATTCATTTTGTTCTGTCATACCCCATTATCCCCTTATAAAATTTATTTTATGAAATTAAATGTATCTGTATTGTATTGTTCCTGCTTACTTCCTGATCCTTTCTTTTTTGAAAATATTATTAAGTACAGCCGGTTCTATTTAGCATTCATGATCTAGTGATATGTTATTTAATTAAAAACCTTTGAAATGGGATTTTAAAAGAAAAAATCTTTAACTTTATCAGATTGGTTATTTCAAGATGATATTTATATAAAATACACAGCTTATTTTGATTTATAGGGCTAAATTTTATTTTTTTTATCTACAATGGATTTTTTGTCCTTTTTAAAACTTTCCTTATATTCTATTAGTTCTATTTTACAACCATCCCCTATGGTCACATTATTACCACGAACAATTTTAGCGTTTGTGTTTTCAAGGTGGATTAAATCTCCTTCGATGATATCTGCTGTTAATATCTTGTTATTACAGATAGGTTTAATCATATCTTTAAGACCCAATAAGCTTATTTTAACATCTTTTTTAACTGTTATTTCAGAACATCCAATTTCATTCACCTTGCACGGCCAATATATGTTTACTTTTATTTTATCCGCGTTTAATAATCCATTTATTGTAAATCCACCTTCTAATTCAAATATTTCTGCATTAAAATCTTTGTGCGTTGTTATATTCCCTGTGATTGATGTGTCATCTGCAAATATTTCGCCTTTAACTTGAACTTCTCCTTGTATTTTGAAATTTTTCGTCTTAATCTCACCATTAAACTCGGTTTGGCCCTTTATATTAATGGTATCTTTAACTTCTAGATTACCATCAATTTGTCCATCTCCATATACCTTGAGATTGACACATTCCATGTCCCCTTTTATAATACCCGACCCTTTGATTATCACATTTTTAAATTTACCGCCTGATGTGCTTCCTTGGCCGTAAATTTTCAAATCTCTTCTAATTGGTTCCATAAGATAAATCCTCCTATTTTAATTAATAAAATTAAGTTATATTCTTGTTACATTTTCTTGTAATTATTTACAACTGCATTTTCATCCTGTTTGTAGCTGTCTTTATATTCTATTAGTTCAATTTCGCAGCCGGGGCCTAATTCTATGTTATTTCCCCTTATGATTTTGGCTTTAGTGTATTCTAAGTATATTTCATCACCTTCAATTATATCGGTAATGAGGCAGGTATTGAATCCGTAGGGTGTTATCAGTTTTTCTAGTCTTTTAAAAATAAATCGAGCTTCTCTTTTAACTGTAATTTTTTCTCCACCTATTTCACGTGCTTCTGATGGTCCGTGCAATTTTAATTCTAGTTCTCCCGAATTTAAAAGTCCTCTTATCTTAAATGCCCCTTCCATATGGAATTTTTCGGCGTTAAAATTTCCATTGATATTTATGCGTCCTTTTGCAATGATATCACCTACAGATACATCATCATCAAAATCAGCAGACCCTTGAATATCAATATCTGTAGCTTGGCAGCTGCCTTTAACAGTGCAGCTGCCTTTAATTTCAACAGTTTTTGCCTCTAAATTACCATAAACTGTGCATCCCCCTTCAACTTTCATATTGTTACATTCAATATTACCCTCTATTTCTCCGTTTCCTTTGATATTGACGGTTTTAAAGTTACCGCCTGTAGAATTCCCTGATCCTTTGATTATTAGGTTGTTTATACAATTATCCATTGGATATTCCCCCATTTTATGCAATTTTAATTTTTAATTCTTCTATTTGTTTTGAGATATTTAGACTTTCAATTATGTTAGTATTGCTTTCAAAGTGTATTTCGCTTGGTTCGGAAACTAAACAGCTGCTTGAAATTCCTAATTTCCTTATGAAGATTAATTGACAATTTTTTCCATTATATTTTGGATAATTTTCCTCTAAAAGATTTAATATAATGATAGCTTCTTCGAAATTGATTTTTCCTAATTTAAAAAGTTTATCGAGAATATGCAGATACAATATTTTTTCAAAGTCAAACTCATCTGTTTTTCCCTTTTCTTGAATGTAAAAATCTATAACAGTTTTTGAAACAATGTTTCGATCGACTAGTTTTTCACTGTTCATCAAGAGTTTCATAAGATTTGGTGATAGCATATTTGCAAGATCATCAAGGGATATATCTCCCTTCATGTTCTTTATTTTCCCAATCCTTTCGAGTATTCTTTCTTTGGGAAAAAAGGTTTCCTGACCTGTAAATGTTGATTTTCGAATAAACCATTCTTCAGGTATTAAATTTTTTCGTTTCCAACGATATAACTGTCCATATGATATTTCTGTTAATTCTAAGAGGTCTTTTTTAGATATGAGATCAGATTTCATAATTATATCACTTCCATGCTAAACTCTCTTTTTTTCTTAAATTTTTTCTTTTTTAATTTCTGTTGGATGTTATAATCTAAAATTTTACGTAACATAACACTGTTCTACAGTTATTTTTATGTTATATAAATCTTTTCCAAGTCCATTAATTCACCTAAAAAAAATCGACCCAAAATCCAGATCATTGCCCTTTATCTCGGTTGTTAAGTGATATTTATCGGTACCAAATAATATTAAGCTATTATATTAGAAATTTATTTAATTAGATTTATATAATAATAAAAATAATTTAAAAATTAGTAATATTAAATGTTTATATTAAAAATATTTGGAGTATTATTATGATTCCAACTGTAACAACCACAACAACATCGGTATCAATTCCCGCATATCAAATAGCATCTTATATAATTGGCATAATTGTTATTTTACTGATTATCCTATGGATAATTATGAAATACAACCAACGGAATAAAAAAACATAGACTAATTTTTTCATTATTTAACTAGTTAATTCCTTGATCCTTTTTAAAATTATTTTTAAGGCTTTATTTTAATTAGGATAGTTTCAATTAGAAGAAGCCATAAATAATGTAATATATCAATAAATCATTAAAAGGCATTTAAATACTTTAAATCTATTAAAATAGATGGAGATGTTATAAAATGATGGTAAAAAATGTTGCTATTGCAGTAGAGAATATGGAGAAATCAGCTGAATTTTATACAGATGTTTTGGGAATGAAAGAAGTAAGACGTTTCAGCCCCCAGCCCGGTTTGAACATTGTACTGTTTAAAGGTGAAGGCGAAGCAATGGTAGAACTTATTGAAAATGAAAATAATAAAAAGGGATTGTTCTTAATTGGTATGGCTGTTGACGATATGGATGCTGAAATTGCAAACTTAAATGCCAAGGGAATTGAATTAAAACGCGGACCATTAGGCAAACCAGGCGGTCCCAGAGTTGCATTTTTAGATGGCCCTGATGGTGTTGAAATTGAATTAATTGAAAATATGGGATAAACAAATTTATATTTTAAATTGGATTATGATGGTGTATGTAAATCACCAAAACATGATTCAATTACTTTCATGTATTAAATTTGATCATAAAATTTGCTTATATTAGTTTGATATCGTATAAAATACACTTCATATAAAATGTCATTATTTTCCTTTTTTTAAGAGTTTTAATAATGATGAACTAATTTCATTGATTTATTGATTTTATATATAAGAATCGTTAGATAAGTGATTAATATAAAAATTTTATGGACGGGGGTATAATAATAAACATTGGGGAAATAATTAACAGTTCAATCCGATATCCTTTAAGTAATAAGAGAACCTTCCTATTTTTGGGTTTGATAGTGATATTAGGAGATTTATATAGCATTTTTGGATCAGCAACATATAATAGATTAATAACTATTTTAGGTATTTTAGCTTTAATAATTGCCTTTGTGAAATCAGGATATCAACTTCGTATAATGAAATTCTCCACAGCAGGTAATAATACACTCCCTGAGTTAAATAAATGGAAAGACCTTTTTATTAATGGGTTAAAAGTGATTGTGGTAACTCTGGTTTATGTGATCCCTATAATGGTAATAGTAATTCCTATGATCTTTATAATTGCAATCACATCCATTAGTTCTGGGAATAACCTTGCAGATACAAATATTTTTAAAACATTTGGCCTTGTTTCAATTATTGTTGGACTGTATATGGTAATAATATATCCAATATTTTTCATGTCACTGGCTAACATGGCTAAAAATGGGGATAATATAGACAAAGCATTTAAATTCAGTGCAATAAAAAATATTATTTCAAATGTGGGATTGGGCAACTTTATTATCTGGTACATTTTCACAGGATTAATATTTTTATTCCTGTTTATAGTTGGATTTGGATTATCAAGTATTTTCAACCTGATCCACTACAAGTTTATCGGAGATGTGCTGGCTTCATTAACTGTAACACCCTTTGGTTTGATTTTCCTTTTCAGATCCGCATCGCTAATATATCTAAAGGGATCCGCGGATGAAACTTTAGATTAAATAAAATTATTAAAAACTCTAAGAATATAATAAAGAATTACGATAATCAGCTAGTTATAGGTAAATTAATAGAGTAAAGCACATTATACTGAAATCCCCTACACTAAATTCATTTGATTGATTATTTAATTTTTTTTTACTCATGAGATATCCTTCTATACGAATTGGAATGTATAAAAATCTGTGAATAAATGTTCATCACTTGTTTGGGTATGAATAATTATAAAAGTTAAGTTAATAAATTTAAAATAAAAACCTGTGAGTATATATTTTTTAGGTGAAAGTCATGGATCTATTAACACATTTTCTGGTACCATATATTATCTTAGCCGCTGTTAAGAGTAAAAATAAACTTGCAGGAGCTTTTGGTGGTATTTCACCCGATTTTGACACCATTTTTGTTGCTTGGATAGGAATATTATCCCCAAATTTATTTATATTTTCACATAGAGGTATAACACATTCATTTATTTTTGGATTTGTAACATCAACCATCTTCCTTTATGTAATATCAAGAAAACAAGTGAATCAATTCATAGGCAACCTTATAAAACGTGATATAACAGTAAAGTTTACTAAAACCACAATTGCAATAGCCTATTTTGGTGTTTTAACCCATTTACTACTAGACTATTTGACAACACTGGGCATACCATTGTTCTTTCCCTTTTCAATTACACGATACGCATTAAACTTATATCAATCATTGGACCTCATAACCATTATATTAGCAGCCATTGTTATGCTCATAATCTATATGAAAATAAATTACAAGTATAAAAAAGCTGCAATGGCAATTTTTATGATTATATTAATATCATTTGGCGGTTTAAGAGCATATGAAAAGATTAATATTCTTGATGATGAAACACCAACCTTAAATGGAAATTATAATCAAGTAACACTCTATCCAACCAGTAACATTTTCGTATGGGATGTTGTAAAAAGTAATTCACAAAACAGTAGTTATATTGTATCACAGTACAATGGATGGTCACATCAAGAATCTGATATTCAAACATTCAACACCCCATCGGTTGAAAACGGTAATTACAGTGCTGGGTTAAATGCTATAAAAATTGCTGACACTCTACCCGTTGTGAAACAATTTAAATGGAATTCGTACTATACAGTTGTAAATGCACAGTATAACTCAACTAAATGGGATGTAACCTATTCAGATATTATAAATTCATATACAGCAAACAATCTAACGGTTACAGTACCATAAATATTTTTATTTCATTTATTTTAATTTTATCAATTATAAATTTCATCTATTAGTATATATTTTACACAAAAAACATTTTGAATCATTCAAATCTAAATGAGGATACAATATATGAAGAAAACTGAACATAACCTTTCTATTATTGACCAGTTTACTAAACAAACCACACCCTTTGCAGAACAAAAATTTCACTCCAACGAATCTGAATTCAAGTTAATGTTCGAACTAAGTGAAGTTAATAAGTATGATACTGTGCTTGACGTTGCATGTGGACCCGGACTTGTTACAACAGCATTTGCAACAAAGGCAAAACATGTTACTGGAATTGACATTACCCCTGCAATGATTGACAAGGCAAAGGAAATCCAAAAAGAAAAGAATTTGGAAAATATTACATTGAAAATTGGAGATGCAACAAATTTACCATTTGATGATGAATCATTCTCAATGGTAATTACAAGATATTCATTTCACCATTTTGTTGAACCTGAAATGGTTTTTAAAGAAATGAAACGTGTCTGCAAAAAGGATGGGAAAATAATGGTTGTTGATGTAGCCATACAACCAGGAAAAAGAGAAGCCTATGATCATCTTGAAAAACTAAGAGACCCATCACATACCCGCGCTTGCACCTTAGATGAACTGTTGAATATTGCAGATAAATTAGAGCTCACCAACATTAAAACAAAATGGTACCAATTAGAAGCCGAGTTAGAAAAACAGATCAAAGCATCATTTCCAAATCCGGGTGATGATGAAAAGATCAGACAACTTGTGATGGAAGATATTGGAATCAACAATCTGGGGATTAATGCCCATCTAATTGATGGTTCAATCTATTTTGACTATCCCACAGTCATCATTGTTGGTGTTAAGTCAAAATAATTTATATAGTATCAAATTTTTTTAATCCATAAAATATTTTTTCCAACCGATTCAATAAAATATATCACTATTTTAGGTGTTATAGATTCCCTAAATTCATGGGAAAAATTAAATAAAAAAAAAATTATTTAATATTTATAACTGCCTGGGATCCTAATTTTTTAATCTCTCCATCCTGGGAATATTGGTATAAACTCACATAAGATGGAGCAGACTCATTGGATTTTTGAGGTGTAATAACCACAAATGTCATGGTACACTTATTTTTATCTATCCAAGTACCTGAATTTACATAGACATTCTTCTCTTGTTTTTCATTTAAAGAAGTTATGATACGTGCTTCATGGGAATGGCCAAATATTACAATTCTCTTATCAGAAACAGGGTTGTTAAAAAATTGAACATTCGATTGATCGTCTAGAAAACTTGCAAGTGCACCCCTAAGAACAGCATCTTCTATTGGGATTTTAACGGGTACTAGGTTATTATCTTGTCTTTCATCCCAATTTTCAATAATTCCATCGAAAAGATTAGTCTTGATAATGTCATTCTCAGATTCTTGATAGGGTAAAAAATCATTTATTGCATAGTAATCTGTAAATCCATCTAGATTTGTGTTTATAATTTTTTCATCTAATCCTTCGTGCACTGGAAAATCTGTTACAAGACCCTTCCAAACATTCCAATATAAGAAATAACGATATTGATCCGTTCCAAGTTCATTTTTAGTAACCACCGGCAGATCTTCATCTCTTTTTGGTCTGCCCTGGACAACAGAACTGGTTGCCATTCTTGTAAAGAAATATCCTGGAGGTAATATTGAATCGGATTGGGTTATATGTCTGTTTGAAGGATCTGGTGCACAATAAAAATTATACCTGTGTCCATGTTCAATTATTGTTTCAGGAATATCTTTGGGAGTGTAGGATCCAAGTCCTTTAACATCACGAGCCTGATTCACTCCAGGCATGATGCTTTGAATATCATCATAATCTATTAAAATATCATGATTTCCTGGTACATAGGTCACCTTCACATTATTATCATTTATTATATTGTTAAAAGCATCTATAACAGGTTTATTGTTAAATGCCACAGATTTAACGAAATCTCTTTGGGTTTTTCCGTTAAATGTCTCTAAATTCATTGGAATAAACCATTCATCTATCAAATCACCTACAATAATAAGTTCTTTAACATTTGGTGACGTTCGAATTTGGTTTAGGAAATTAACCAATGCTTCCCTGTTTTTTGTAATTTCTGAATAGCTGTCATTTGCACCTAAATGTATATCACTTATACAAACCACAAGAGACCTTTCATTATTTAAATCAGAAATACCATCCATATCCAGGTTAAATGTATAATCTATAGCAAAATAATTGTTAAAATCCTCTTTTAATGAAGCTCCACCAAGTGATCTTATATTACTTATTGAAAGTTTATATTCATCACCTTCTGTAAACTTTGAATTATCCGATCTACTGATATTGAGTGCTTTCAGAGAATTTCCAATTTTATCAACTATTATATCCTCTTCTATTTCAGTATTATCAGAGGTAATTTTAAAGAGTTTTATTCCATCTGAAACTGTATCTAAATCTAAATCATTATTAAAAACCAGATTTAAACTACCTTTACTGTTTATAAGAGCAGGATCTCCTATTTTATCCGAGAAAGGTATGTCTGTTTTTACACTTAACAATGAACTACTGTTATTCTTTGAATCCAATTTATAACCTCCAATAATATAATTTAAGACTTTATAGTTGATAACTTAAATTCATTCATATATATAGATTTCATGTTTCTATTTATTCTTAATATTAGATGCTTATTTGTACTTTGAATGGATTCACTTCGATATAAATAAGCTGAGAACTAATGTGATTATTATCACTAAATATTAATGTCATGTATTATATCCTGGGTGATGTCTGAAAGCAAAATTGAAATTCAAACCAATATTTTATCTAACATAAACATGTAAGCAACATATAAACATTATACATGTAACAGAGAAACAAAAAAAAGCAGCATCAACATCACACCATTATCATTGGAAATAATTTCGAATAAAGGAAAATTGAATTTTTTTAGAAATACAATTTGAAAATTATTAATTATGTTTCAATTGGTAAATTATTTATTTTCCCTTTAATAAACTAATATATGTAAATTCATTAAAAAGTTGGATGTGATATAATGCCTATGGTACAAATAAATGTCTGGAAGGGTTTTGAACAAGAAAAGATAGATTATTTAATTAAGAATATCACTAAAGTGTTTGTTGAGGTCGATGTACCTGCACAAGCCGTAGAAATCCTAATAAACGAGGTTCCGAAATCTCATTGGGGAGTGGGAGGAGAATCTTGTTCAGTAAAATTTAAGGGCATAGGTCCTGATGAATGAATTTATAAATCTAATAATTCCCTTTTTTTAATATATACAATTTATTTTTTCTATAAAATTTTTTTTAATTACGCTATCTCCCTGCTTTTTTTCTATTGATATTCACAATATCAATTTCTTATCCTACAGATCATATGTTTTCTTTTTTTACACTGCTTTAAATAATACTAACTTCTAAAATAGATTTAATATGTCTTGGAGGAATATTTTTGGAAAATGATATTAATTCTAATAAAATAGGTTGGATGGCACTTATACTTGTTGCTTTATCCTCATTCATCATTGCACTTGATTCTACTTTTATGAATGTTGCCATTTCTAACCTTGTTGTTGATCTTAACACAACTGTATCTGCCATACAGATAATTATTACAGTCTACGCACTTACAATGGCTTCATTAATGCTTCTCGGAGGTAAGATGCAGGATGTTGTTGGCAGAAAAAATGCATTCCTTATTGGAGCGGCCATTTATGGTATTGGAACAACTATAGCTGCTTTAAGTGTTAATGCCACCATGCTTCTTATTGGATGGTCTATCCTTGAAGGAATTGGAGCTGCTCTTATGACGCCTGCAACAGCGTCCATAATAACAGGAACGTACAGGGGTAAAAACCGTGCATTTGCAATTGGAATATGGACAGCAGTTGCGAGTATAGGTGCAGCAGTAGGTCCGTTAATAGGAGGATTTTTAACCACCTTCTTCAGCTGGAGATGGGGATTTGGACTTGAATTGGTAATTGTAATATTTGTACTTGCATTATCCCATAGAATAAAATACTTCCCTCCAACCATGAAACTTTCTGACCTTGATAAATCCAGCGTGCTCCTATCTTCATTTGGAATTTTTACCTTCGTACTTGGAATATTAAGTCTTAATGCCCCCAAAGATTGGGAATTTTCATTAGTTATGATGGGAGTAGGAATTATATTATTAATAATATTCTACTTAAGAGAGAAAAAAATAATAAACAAAAATGAAATCCCATTTACAGATATTAGACTGTTTAAGGATAGGAATTTCACCTTAGGAAATCTCACACGTATGATTATGCAGTTAGCTCTCGCAGGCGCTGTTTTCGTTCTGCCTGTCTTTTTACAGCAGATAACAGGTGCAGATGCATTTACAACAGGACTAGCTATTTTACCATTAACCGTTGGACTTTTAGTATTTGCTCTTGCATCTTCCAGACTATCTAACAAGATCGCACCCCATTACCTTGTTTCTATAGGTTTTTTAATTGCCCTAGCTGGCAGTCTTTTCTTGAGCTTCCAGTTCAACTTAAACACCCATATAATCAACATAATCCCCGGAACTTTACTTCTAGGTATAGGATTAGGTTTAGCACTCCCAATAACAGGTAATCTTGTATTATCCTCTGCAGATGCTGATAAACAATCCGATGCATCGGGAATATTATCGACAAGTGCAAGTCTTGGATCATCACTAGGTACAGCCATTATAGGTATAGTTCTCATACTTGGAATTATAAACGGAATAAATACAGCTGTTGATCAGACATTTCCACATGAATTCACCAAGGATCAGGTAGATCAAAACCTGACACAGTACGCTGAAAAAATGAAGACAACCAATATTACGGGTCTAAAAAATAATCAAACATCAATTGCCTACACACTTGTAAATACAACAGTTACGAATGCTATGAAAACTACATTTGACTTTGTAACGGTGATTTTCTTTATTGGATTCTTGATATCGCTCTATATAAGACCTTTGAAACAAAAAAATCTAAAGAACAAATAACAGATCAGATATATGGATTTATATGAATAATTTACGTAGGTGATATCATGGATAATAAAGACAAAGTAATCAAAGCTTTCAAAGACTCTGAAGAACCTTTAAATGCTAGTAAAGTGAGTAAAATCTCTGGTTTAGAGAAAAAAGAAGTTGATAAAATCATGAAAGAATTGAAAAAGGATGAGATTATTTATTCTCCTAAAAGATGTTACTGGACAGTGAAATAATATTACTATCTTCTATTTTTTTGATATAAGATTTAGAATATAATAGTTTAGAAATGTTTTACTCGAATAAATTTAATTCCTATTTTAATATTTTCTTATATTCCTTCTTTATGTACTCTTCAAGGTTAGCTGGATTTCTGGTTAAAAGCATTCTAAGTACATTGGAATTTCCAATAAATCCGTATTTGCTGTAATAATCAAATAATGCGTTAAATCCTTTGGCAGGATAGTCACCATATTCCGGAAATGCCCTTTGAAATCCTGATATTATAACATCTTTGGGTACTAGTTTTGCCTTGATTTCCTTCCCCATTACTCTGGTCATTATCTCAGCGATTTCAATTGCATTTAGATTATCATCACAGCAAAGTTCATAGGTAGCCCCATAATGACCATCTTCTGTAAGCACCTTGGCAGCTATTTCTACCTTATCATCCATATCAACAAATGATAAGGGTGTTTCAAGAGCAGATGCTTGAATGAAAACCCCACGACGATAAACATCTCCAATATCGATATTTTGCATGTAATGCATTGGTTGGAGTATAGTGTAATTCAAATTAGAATTGATTAAATGCTGTTCAACTCGTAGTTTCATTCTATGCTGTAACAATTCAGTAATTTGTGGATGGAGTACAGAATCATAGACAAAATGTTTAACACCACTTCTAGAAGCTGCATCAATTACTGAGATCCCCATCTCAGCTTCTTTAGGATGAAATGATGGACCTACATGGAAAACGGATTCTATACCCTCCATAGCATTATCTAAAATATTTGGATCGAGAGCATTTCCAATTATAACTTCTTTTGCTCCAAGTTTTTTGAGCTTATCTCTTTTATCCGACAAGTTCAAGGCACGGACATCCATTCCCATCTCTGTCAATCTTGGAATTAGTTTCCTGCCATTATTACCATAGGCCGAAGTAACCAGTATCATAAAAATATCCTCCAAAAACCTATTAGATCTGTAAAAAAATCTACCATTGACCATTCATCTTTTCAAATAACTTGTCAACATCTTCCATAGTGGCTGTTTTTAAATTATCTAATGCATGGTTTTCTATTTCAAATTTATCATTTTTTAATCCATCAACAATATATGCAGCACATTTATCTGCTTTGACACCAGTATTTGTTGTTCCCACTTTCTTTCTGTAGTCCATATTTAATTCTGAAATTACCAGTGGAGGTAACACTTCGAATACTCTAATGTTTGTATCTGATAATTGGGATCTGAGACATTTTGTATAGGTATGTACCCCGGCTTTAGATGCACAGTAAATTGGAACTGCTGCAAGGGGTGTTATAGCCAGTCCAGAAGATACGTTAACAATAGCTGNNGCTTCTAAATTAATTTTTATCTCATTTTCTCCTTCTAATCCTTTTATACCCTCTTTTAAATCTATGGCTCTTTGTATGCCTGCATTGTTTATTAAAACATTTAAATCCTTGAAATTTCCAGTAACCCATTTAAAGAGTGATATCCTACTATCCTCATCCGAAACATCACAAACTCTTATATGTAAACCTGGATGTTTATTTTGTACTTCAATCAATCTATCTTCTCGACGTCCACAGATTATAACTTCATTTCCCAATTTTAATAAAGATTCAGTAAGTGCCAGGCCAATACCGGTTGCACCGCCTGTAATTAAAATAGTGTTACCTTCCATTTTCATACTGTTACCTCGGATTTTAAATACTATTTTTAAATATGTTTATAAATTGTATATTTGTTAATTTGAGTAATCTGGATTTTTTAGTGCTTATATTAGGTTGATATTTGTTAAATTTATCTAATCTCTGATATAAATTGAATTCTCCATTATCAAAATTTTATAACTGGTCAGATCATGGGCACCGCTTCCAGTTACTTCTTTTACCTCGGGGTTCACGTCTTTTATTAGTTTTCCAGTAGTTACATCGAATTCTGCACCGTGTACTGGACATTTTAAGATATTCTTTTTTAGTGTTCCAACTGGTAAATATCCTCCCCTATGGGGACAGACAGCAGCAATTGCATAGAAATTTCCATCAACATTTGCAATGAGCATATATTTTGATCCAACAGTAAAACCCTTCATCTTACCTTCAGGAACATCTAATATACTACATACCTTTTCCATTCAATCCCTCCATCTTTACACACAACGTACTCTTTATATTTAGATTTTTTTATATAAATTTTTTATATATAGATTTTAGAAACATTAACTAAAAATTTAATTATTTGTTTGTGGTTTATTCCTTTAAAAACTGCTGTTAAACATTCTCAACAGATTACATGCATGCGAATAGAATTACCATATGATGCTGCTGATTCTTTAATTGCCCTATTTTCTTCATTATTTAATGATTTAAACTGATTTAATAGAATTTTAATCTTATTCTCTTTAAATGTGCGTTTCCATGTTCCAACTATTTCACCGTTAAGAATTATGGTGGGGTTGAATATGAATTCATTTAACTCCATTTTATTGTTGGATATTCCATTAACCAAATGGCTACGGTCTTTATAACCTACTATATACTCATCAAAATTTGGTAATAGTTGTGATGAGGGATATGAATCATAGATACCCTTTATTTTATTCGAAAACCAGTACATTTGATTATTAATATCTTCTGATACAAGTTTAGATTTATTTTTATCCAGTCCTATACGAGCATCAGAATCTGTTAAACCAGACCACCATCTGAAATCCTGGAGTGTGGAGGGTCCATGACTATCAAAGTATCTTAATGCCAACTCACCTAATGCCTTATCACGATCCATAATTTTAGTTTTAGGAATCCATTCATCCAAAAGCACAAATGTGTGCTGTTTACCATTCCTTGGTCCGAAACAGATAACACCCTCAAGAGCAAGTCTATGCAGTATATGAAGACCACGCATATCTGAAAGGGATATATTTGCAGATTTTAGCATTATACAAATCTTTGCGTAGAAGATGATGCCCTCCTTCAAGAGCCTTGCTTATTACCTCACGACTCTTTTGGAATACATTATCGTCTATTGTAAATTTTTCTCAAGAAACTTAGTGTTGCCTGCGATGACCCGTGGAGATATAAGATCGAGTATCCATCGGATATCATGACTCGAAACAAAATGGAGTGTGCCACGAAATAACCATGTACGTACTATACTCTTATCAGCTATTGCATCTTCAATATCAGTTTCACAGGAATTTTTAACCCTGATTCCAATGGCCCATAAAGATGATAGAAAGTCTTGGGCCTGTACAGCTGTCATCCACCTAACAACATCATCTGGTTTTTCAAATTGCGACCCTAAAATATGTTGATTTAGAAGTCTTTGCATTAACATAGTTGATTCCTTCATTTGGATCATGGTGCTTTGTGTTATTTACCTACACAATCTCATATGATTATATGTAACACAAAAAAAATAAAATTAACTTATTTTTTGATATA
>PLTK01000043.1 GCA_003164415.1 Methanobacterium sp.
GATACTGGGTATCATCTGAATAATAACTATACTTTAGGTTCTTTTTTGACATAACTTTTTAAATAAAGTTATTATTTTAATTTTATTACTTTCAAGTAAATATGAAGGCAACACGCCATTAAGATTTATCAATTAAAATGGGAAAAATAAGGATTTACGTTCCTGTTTTGTAATTCAGACGGATTTGTCAATGAAATGTTATAAAATTAATTTTTGGCTGCTCTTTATATGGTTAATACACAATATCTTTGTTTTTCTTTTTTGATTACCTATGACATTTGATGCTCAATAGGTATATTTGATCGNNTGACTGTGAGTAAAAAGCCATCCTTTATCCTTTTCTTCGAGTACCATAGTAACTCGTCCGGTGAGAATTATTTCTTCTCCATCGACCATAGCGTCCATTGTCATGACGCCCGATACCCATGCTACTTTACCTGCTACTGAGATGGTTAGATTATCAAAAACAAGATGGATCTCATTTCCCTGTGAAAGATCTCTTTTAAAGGCAGCTTTTAGCTGATCAGAACCGTAAACCCATTCGTCACGTCCGGTTCCAATTGCAACTAAATCAGGATCGGAAACAAACAGACTCATTAATCCATCTAAATCTTTGTTTTGATAATATTCGGAGTATTTATCGAGTATATTGTGAATTTCTTTTTTTACCTCAACATCACCTTCCATCTAAAAACCCCCTGATTTATATCTTATAAATTTTAACTCTATTTTTTAGGTATACATTGTAAATTTATATGGAACACTCGTCAGGTACATATATCTTTATGAGTTTAAATGACGAAACATCTTCTGTTACAAAGATTTCAAGATCAAAAATTACTTTTTTCTCGTTGGAATCATTTCCAGTTTTTATTGGTTCTTTTAATACATCATAGTAACCTGGATGTATTAATATTGCATTAGGAACATATTTACCAGGAGTAGAATGAGCATTCTCATGGAATAGTTTCCGATTTTCTTTTATTAATTCCAATAGTGAATCACCAGATATATTTTTATCTTCCATCTCTACAAGATCATCCCCATTACTTATTTTGATCTTATAAAATTTTATGTGTCAATTTTTTTTTAGATTCGAATCAACCGTTTATAGAGGATTAAAACTATATATTTTTTTAGTAAATTACAATTATTTCCTTAAATATTTATTAGAAATGTTAATTTTTAAAATCTTCATCAAAAAGTCTACGATACTTCCGTTCATTCCTCTCCAAATCTTCTTCCAATTCTTTCCTTCCGGTCTCGTCGAATATGTAACCTTTAATCTGAACTAATTGATCTAATTCATTGAATATGCCAACAAAATTGGCAACAATGTGGATTTCTTTCCCATCAGGTCTTTGATGGACGGTTTGATGTCTAGGGATTTTTTGTTCAATTTTAAGATTTTTTAATAAATATGACCAATCATCGGGATTGAAATCTGAGATATTAAATGTTTTTGCCTGTTCTGTGCTTTTAAATCCATATATCTCTGCAAAAGATTTGTTACAATCTAGGATTTTTCCATTGAGTGTTGCTATGAAGTCTCCTGTTAAATCATCATCAAAAAGTCTACGATACTTTTCCTCACTCCTTCTTAAAGATTCTTCAGCTTCTTTCCGTTCGGTATCGTCGAATATGTAACCTTTAATCTGAACTAGTTGATTTAACTCGTTAAAAATGCCTACTACATTGGTAACAACATGTATTTCTTTTCCATCAGGTCTGATGTGCATTGTTTGATGTCCTGGAATTTTCTTTTTAGTTTTTAGGTTTTTTACTAAATATGACCAATCATCGGGATTGAAATCTGAGATATTAAATGTTTTTGCCTGTTCTGTACTTTTAAGCCCGTATATTTCGGCAAATGAATGGTTACAATCTAGGATTTTTCCATTGAGTGTTGCTATGAAGTCTCCTGTTAAATCATCATCAAAAAGTCTACGATATTTCTCCTCACTCCTTCTTAAAGATTCTTCAACTTGTTTTTGTTTTGTTATGTCTCTTTCGATGATTGATGCACCACATATGTTGTTTTTTGAATCTTTAACTGGGGATATGGTAATGGATACATCTATTTTTTTACCATCTTTTGCCTTTCGAATAGTTTCTGATTTATTAACTAAGCTATTATTAACATTTTCCAAAATAAATTTTAGATCTTCTTGATGGTCTTGTGGTATTACTATTGAAATCAGTTTTCCTATAGCTTCTTCTGATGAATAACCATACATCTTACCGGCACCATTATTCCAGCTTAAAATAGTACCCTCACAATCAATTCCAATAATAGCATCATCAGAATGCTCAACAATCCCTGCCATATTTGCTATCATGTAAGTAAGAAATTGATCATCATACTTGATTTTTTCAATAGCTTCATCCAAATCAAAGTTTAATTCATCCTCAAGTTCACGATTCAAAGGCACCACCCACTAATTTAATGATATTTTAATTCACCAATAAACCATAATATGTTAATTACTTTGATTTGCAATGAATTTATTTTTTTCTCCAATTAATTTATTTTTGAATAGTAAAATAAAATGTACTTCCTTTTCCTGGTTCTGATTCGACCCAGATTTCTCCATGATGTTGATGAACAATCTTTTGAGCAATTGAAAGCCCTATTCCCGTCCCATCATATTCCTCTTTCCCGTGTAAACGTTGGAATATTGTAAAGATACGTTCTAAGTGTTCGGGCTTAATTCCTATTCCATTATCTTTTACACTGATAATGTATTGATTATCCTTTTTTATGGAAGATATATGGATTTTAGGAGTTTTTTTATCATTATATTTAATTCCATTTCCAATGAGATTTTGGAGAAGTAAAATTAATAATTTTTCATCTCCATGGACTTTAGGTAAGCTATCATAGGTTATAACTGCATTATTTTCTTCAGTTGGAATTATTAGATTTATTAATGCATCTTCCAATACTTTTTCTAGGTTTACAGGTAAACATATTGGTTCAGTACTAGTTACTTTTGAATATTTTAGAAGGTCATTGATCATGTCATTTAAACGTTTAGCTCCATCAACTGCATAATCAATAAATTCATTGGCATCTTGATCTAACTGATCTTTATATCGTTTTTCTAGTAATTGTAAAAAACTTGTAATCATACGTAAAGGTTCTCGAAGATCATGAGCTGCTATATATGCAAAATGTTCTAGTTCTGCATTTGATCTAGCAAGTTCTTTTGTGCGTTTTTCCACTTTTTCTTCAAGAGAATTTCTATATTCATTTAATTCTCTTTCTGCAACTTTACGTTCAGTGATATCCCTACTAATATTACTTATAGCTACAAGTTTTCCAGAATCATCAAAAATAGGAGAAAGCGTTATTGATACATCCATTGGCGTCCCATCTTTTTTCAAACGCAAAGTTTCATAATGATGAACATCTTCTTCTAATTTAATCTTAAGGATTAACTCTGATATTTCTTTTTTAAGTTCAGGAGGTGCTAATATCGAAATACTTTTCCCAATTACTTCTTCCTTAGAATAACCATAAATCTGTTCTGCCCCTTTATTCCAACTTAATATACAACCATCAAGTGATTTGGTTATAATTGCATCATCAGATGATTCTACAACATTTGCCAACTTTCTATTTTCCTCTGTTGCCTTTTTTATTTCAGTTATATCACGTGCAGCTGCAAAAACACCAATGACTTCACCAGATTCATCCTTAATAACCGAAGCATTATATAATACGGGAGTTATATACCCATTTTTATTTTTAATCTCTAATGGATAATCCTGTATAGAACCTTCTTTAAATACTTTCAAATATCCTTCTTGAGCCTTTTTAGGTTCAGTAAAATAGTTTAAGAAGTCTGTTCCAATAAGTTCATCTATGGTATAACCCGTGACATTTTCAGTTGAATGATTCACATCTGTAATCGTACCATCAGATCCAATAGTAACTAAAGGATCTAAACTAGCTTCTATCAAACTACGATTATATTTACTGGACAATTCAATCTCTTTTGCAGCTTTCTTGATATCTGTGATATCAATAGCAGTAATCCTAAATTGTTGTAATTCTCCTGTTTTATCAGTAATGCTTACAGTTTCTAAATGTACATAAGTTGAATCATTATTCTTATTTAAGAGTTTAAGTTCAACCGTTTGTTTTTGGTTACTTTCTTTAACTTTAAAGAAGTGTAGATGAAACTTTCTTCGATAATCAGGATCGATGTACATAATAAATGCTTGATTATTTAGTTTGAGTCTTTCAGTACCTAATAATGTTGCTCCTGAAAGA
>PLTK01000146.1 GCA_003164415.1 Methanobacterium sp.
TATAATGGGTTGTTAATATTATGGTAATATTTTCCCGTTCTTTCAAGTCTTTAATATAATTCCATATATGGTCACGACTTTGTGGATCCAAACCAACAGTAGGCTCGTCTAAAAATAGTACTTTAGGATAGTGTATTAAACTTCTAGCAATTTCCAGTCGCCTCCTCATACCTCCAGAATAGGTGTTAACAAAATTTGAGGCACGATCTTCTAGTTCAACAAGTTTTAATACTTCATCGATTCGTGACTGCATAACATCTCGAGGTACATCGTACAGATCGGCATGGAGTTTCATATTTTCCATACCTGTTAATTTATCATCTATACTAGGATCTTGGAATACAATCCCAATTGAACGCCTTACATCAGACGCTTGACTCAAAATATCATAACCTTCTACAGTGGCAGTGCCAGATGTGGGTTTTAAAATTGTGCACAACATAGAAATAAATGTACTTTTTCCTGCTCCATTAGGACCAAGCAAGCCAAATATTTCCCCTTGATCAACTGTAAGATTCACATCATCAACAGCTGTCATGTCGTTGAATTTTCTTGTTAACCTTGTAGTCTCTATAGCTTTCATAATTCCTCTTCCTTTTTTTAAAGAAATTATTTTTAGAATTATTTTTCGACTAGTTCAGCTAGTTTTTGATTTGGATTAGAGGTGTAAAGACCACTATGATAACATACTATCTTTTCTACATCGTAATTTGAAAATTTATTTATAGAATCAATAGCTGATTCCATATCCGGTGTATTATGTGGGTATGGTCCTCTTAATTCACCATCTACAATATGTAACAAATCTCCTGCAATTAAAATTTTATCCTTCTTAAGGTACAGGCATATATGTCCGGGTGTATGTCCGGGTGTGTGTATAACTATTATTCCACCACAGCATGGTAATTCTGTTCCATCTTCCAATACTTTATCAACTTTGGATTTTGGTGGATTTTGTAGCAGTTCAAGTAAAGGTTTGCTTTGATCTTCGGGCATACTCTTTATTTTTTCCTGCATCTGCTCCATACGTTCGGGTGTTATCTTATTAAATTTCTTCTCCCCTTCAATAAAGGGTTTATCGTCTTTATGGGCCATTACAGTGACAGGATGATCCAGTTCATTTTTAAGATCCTGTATTCCACCTATATGATCTATGTCTGTATGTGTTACAATTATTTTATTAATATTATTAAATGATAAACCTGTCCTGCTTACTTCATCTTCTATTTTTTTAATTGCACCCGGTAAACCCGCATCGACTAGGATCATGTTGTTATCATCCCAGATTAAAGTTGGATAAATCTTGGTTTCAACACCTAACATGTTCATTGATATCTCTAACATTTCAATATTTTCAGCTATTTTCATAATAGTTCCCCCAGTTTTACGAGTTAAAAATTAAAGAATGCCTTTAATCAGATTTAAGATTACAATCAAATTTATAATTACAATTTTTATNNTTATTTCTATTCTATGTGAATTTGTCTTGGAAATCCTCCACATATTCCTTTTGAATTAGTGGTTTAACAGCTTCTACCATGTTGCCCATTATAAAGAAGAAATCTTTATCCTTCTCGATCATAGCATCCATAATAGATTTTTCCATACCTTTACGTGCTGTTATATCAGTCATTATCGATATGGCCCCAATATATTCACCTGTAAGTTTATGTAATGGACTTGTTGACATTAATACCCACAGAGGAGAACCATTTTTATTTAAAAACTGTATTTCATAGGTTTGACCTATACCCCTATTATTTACCTTTAAATGTTTTTTAAACACATCTCTGCACTTTTTTTGTATAAAATTGAATACATCTTGATTGATCAAATCATCCATTCTATATCCTAACATGTCTGCCATTTGTCGATTAACGTAGCTGATTTCATTTTTAGAGTTGATTAAAAAGAGTCCTGATTCTATTTTTTCAACCATTAATCTATATTTTTCCTCACTGTTTCTTAGATCAATTTCTATGTGTTTACGTTCGATTGAATATTTGATGGACCTTGAAAGTAATTGTTTGTCTATTTGGCCCTTGACAAGATAGTCCTGTGCACCTTCTGAAACAATATTTATAGCCAATTCCTCATCAATAAGGCCTGTTAAGATTATTATTGGTAATTCTGGTGCATGATTGTTCATTGTGTTAAATGTTTCAATTCCCTGACTATCTGGTAGGTTAAGATCTAGGAGCATTATATCAAAATCTTCGTTTAAATGTTTTAAACCTTCATCAACACGCTGAAAACGATGTAGATCAAATTGGTTATCGTAGATTTCTTTAAGCATCTCTTGAATTATTATAGCATCTCCAGGATTATCTTCCACAAGAATAATACGTATAATTTTTTCGTTCGCCATTTTTTNNTCAACAACGTTGATGAATTGGTCTAGATCAACAGGCTTTGTAATGTAACAATTTGCATTCATCTTATACGTTTCAATTAAATCTTCTTCTGCATTAGATGTGGTAAGAATAACAACAGGTATACATTTGAGACTTTCATCTCCTTTAATCTCTCTTAAAACTTCCCTACCGTCCTTTTTTGGAAGATTTAAATCTAAAAGTATGAGATCTGGAGATGGTGCGTCGGAATATTCTCCTTCCCTTCTTAAAATCTCCATTGCAGCTTCCCCATCATATGCAACCTGCATTGCATTGTAAATCTTTGCGTCTTTAAAAACTTCTTTAATTAATCTCACATCACCAGGGTTGTCTTCGACTAATAATATTTCAATTGGATTGCTTACTCTAGGGCTCATAATCTAATCACTCCTTATTGTAAAAATGAATTTATTATCGTTAACTGTTTCAAAATTTGATAGATTAAACTTATTAAAAATTCCTTTAATATCCTGTGCAACCTTTTTTATGTAAAATAGCATTTCTTTTTTAGTTGTTTGTTTTAAATCATTATGATAGAACCCTATTCTAATAGGTTCTTTTATAATTTCAAGATTTATTATTTGCTGATAGTTTTTAATAAATATTTCCTTTAAATATTGGCCTGATAAGTCGGAAATATTAATCCAATATATTCTTTGTGAAAAAGTTTTCCAGTATGTTATAATAGAACTTTCACAGGTCAAATCTGCTGAATCCTTTAAAATAGACAATAATTTAATAGGGTATGGTATATAAACTTGTTTTTTAAAGATTTCTGATAATCTTTTAAAATCTATATTCATATAGGATGCAATTTTACCCGTCATACCCGTCCCCAACCCGTATTAATTATTATATATAAAATCAGTATCATAATTACTTTTTCATTTAACTATAGAAATTAGCTTTAAATTTATATTTAGTAAGATCGATCGTTCTATTTCAATTAAAAATTTAAAATATGATTAAAATGTTTATTTTATAATGATTGCAATTTAGTTAGGGCCGCTTTTGTGAATGCAGGTATGTCTTGAGGTCCTCGGCTTGATATTAAATTTCCATCTTCAACTACTTCTTGGTCTAGATAGATTGCACCAGAATTTTTAATATCCTGTACAATTGATTTCCATCCTGTTACTCTTCGACCTTTAAGAAGTTCTGCAGTAATTAGTATCTGTGGCGCATGGCAAATAGCAAAAACGGGTTTTTCAGTTGTGAAATAATCTTTAATGAACTTAACAGCTGTTGGATAGCCACGAAGATGATCGGGTGAACATCCACCGGGTATTAAAATTGCATCTAAGCTGTCTATATCAACGTTTGAAATAGATTGATCAATCTTTACATGAGTTCCCTTTCTTTTCCCCTTTACTGTATGGTCTTTTTTGAGACCTATATGTGTAAGTGAGTGCCCTGCATCTTTAAATATCTTTGCAGGTTCGGTATACTCCACATCTTCAAACATGTCATCGATTACAACACCTATTAAAGCCACTGTTTCAACTCCCACAGATTCTAAAATAAGAAAGAATAAAAAATTAAATTATTTCTTTTTTTTCTTGGCATCATTAATAGATTTTAATGTATTGACTGTAATTTCCTGTTCTAAATATCTTAACCTATCAGCTAAAAAGTCCAATACATGTCTCCTCTCATCAAAAGGCACATTCTTTTTTGATAGCATATTAATTAATTCAGTGGTACTTCTGACAGAAAATGAACCTGAAGCTTCAT
>PLTK01000174.1 GCA_003164415.1 Methanobacterium sp.
CCACTTAAAACAATATATGATAAATGTTTAGAATATCTTTAAAGTACATAAAATTTCTCCAACAGTATTACTTAGGAACCATTCCCTTTCTTTTTTCATTAATGATATTACTGAATATTAATTGGGATATACATCTCATAGGGACTGTAACAATTGTTTTATNNCAGAAGTGTATTCATCACATGAATGACAGCTGTTCATACCCGATGCTAATACAAGTCCATTTATTTTTTTATTATTAACTCTTGTGTTTAAAACACAATTCTATTAGGATATTTTCTTTTTCTATATTCAAATAAACAAGAAAAAGAAATCTTAAATAAATTTCGAAAAAAATATCAACAATGTCCAAATCAGAATTACCACTAAAATATTTTAAAAAAAAGGAAAGGGATTTAAATATTTAGTCTGCTTTTTTGTACTGCGAACCCGCCTAATACCATTAGTATTGCTAGTAAAAGTCCGTCCAGTGGCACTCCAGTATCCTTCATTCCTATTGATCCAATTGTAAGGTCGTTTTTAGGAATAATCCCATGTGTTTTTATCACAATATACCCCGGTTTAACAGGTGGATTTATAGGTGGAGTAACTGCAGTTATCATCACTTGTGTAGATGCAGCCACTAATGAACCGAACATAAATACAGATATGTTTGCAATACCTGTACCCTGATCTGCGGTAAACACAGCATTAACTAGACCATTAATAATGGACGGTGTTTCAGTTAAAGTTCCAACATCACCATTATCAGATGTAAAGTATACTGGTATCCCATCTTGTATATGTCCAATGTTGGATATATCCTGTCCAAGATTGTTGTGGGTTATATCTGCAATAATTTGAACAGATTCTCCAATAGGCATGGTGTTAATAGGAGCTTGTAAAGTAAAAACCAACCATGTATTGGCCAGAACATTATTAACATCACCCGCTATATCTGTGGGATAATTTTTAGGATTGCTGTTATTTCCCCACCAGTTATTAGTTGCATTTATTCTGAAATCACCAATTGTTGGTGTTTGTCCTTCAAAAGATTCTAAATATATGCCATAGGTGTTTCCAATTATATAGTTAAATGTAAATGATGTTAAACCTGTTGGTATACCTCCTTGAGGTATGTAGTTGTCTACATGTATTGCACTGCCGGTATTTCCAATAAATACGTTAGTTGTTATGTTGTAAGTTCCTGCGTAGTTGTTTATTGTTCCACCACTGTACTGTACAAGGTCTGTTGCAGCAATATTTCCCTCGAATACATTATTGTTTGCGGCTAAAAATCCACCCTTGTTAAATATGGCACTTCCGGAATTTGCTTTGTTGTTTATAAACAGACAATCTGTTACTGTTAGATTTGTATGGGTAAACAGGGCTCCTCCAACTTCATTATCTGCTGTGTTATCTGCAAATAAACAGTTAGAAACAGTTAATGTACCGTCATTTGAAATAGCTCCTCCACTGTTTTGAAGTTTACCCTCTATAAAACCTATGTTCTTGATTAGTACTGTGTTTCCACTGTCAATATGGAATATTTGTGAATTGTTTAGGGCATCTATAATTGTATCATCCAAACTTGATCCTGAAATAATCACATTTTTAGATATATCAATATTCACATCGTTACCATTTGCACTTGTTTTATTATATATTCCTGAAGCCAGTTGAACAGTACCGCCATCATTAACCAAGCCGATTCCAGTACTAATAGTCTGCACAGCAGTTGATGGTGTTAAACCTGTATTAGCATCATTACCTGTTGGTGAAACATATATAGTTGAATTTCCACTGGATAATGGTGCTGCTGAAACATTACCAACCATTAATACAGTAAAAATAGATATAAACATAAATAAAAATATTTGTTGTCGCACATTTTTCACCTCCCTATACACTTTTCGCCCCTCCAGGGGGATTTAAGAAAATGTTTTTTCAGAGCTTCTGATTTGATATTAATTGAGCCCAGTAGTTATGCTATAATTGTATGTTTGAGTCTTTAGGTTATTCCTAAGGATTGTTTTTGGAGTTTAAAATTTATCATGCTGAATTCATTCTCTTAATTGATGGTAGTAAAGAGCCTATTATTAAAATTATCTAATTAATTATTTGTTTATAACAAAAGAGATAACTTTGAGGATAAAATTTATATATAAAAACTTAAAATGGTTTGAACTAAACATTATATAAGACAATGATTTTAGATTTTTTAAAAGAATTATATTTTCTAGGGATGTAAACCAAAATAGGATATGATAATCAAGATTATTTTAATTCCTATTGCAAATATTAATATATAATATATAGCTGTTGCAATTACAGTGACGTATCCAGCCAGTACCAAATATCCGTCGTGCTCAAGATATCCTAGTGAAATAAAAAGAATTCCATACGATGGTAAAAAGTCACCTAAGGGTGCTATTATGGGAGTTACTAGTAATACAGCACCAAATGATACCATAGCACCGTTAAAATGTTTTATTCTGTCACTTTCAACTAAAATGTTAAGTCTAGGTTTTATAACCTTTTCTAATGGAGTTAAAATATTTAAAATTTCATTTAAAATCAGATCAAGGTCATGTTTTGATATGTGGAGGTTCATGAAACGTTTAGGTATTAAAATAGGACTGTTAAATCCTATTCTAATACTTAATAGAAATATGGCTGTTCCAAAGGGTATACTACTTCCAGGAATTGAAACTGGAAGTAAAAACGGGGCTGTTAAGATCATGCAGGACATAAAGAGTCCACGTTCTCCAATTATGTAAAGAAACTCTTCTAATGTAATTCCTTCTTCTGGAATTTTTGAAGATATCTCAATGATGACCAGAGAAAAATGTTCAACGCTATCAAATCTCTCAGACATTCTAATACTCCAACATGATGAATGTAATATAATAATTTAATATATATAAAATATCATATGCTATCTACATGATTCTGAGTTATATATAACCCTAAATAGAAAATATCAGCTATTTAATATATTCTAAATTCCATTATAATAAATTATTTAATTATTAAATGATTCAATGGTAAAATTTAAATTATTTCAATTATATAATGCTGTTTTATAAGCTTTTATAGTCAAGATTATTTGTTTAAATGATTTTACGATATAAAATTTTGTTAAGTAGGTGTTTAACCTTGTTGGAAACAGAAAAAATTAAAGAATTTTTTAAAGGCGACAAACTTGCCCAATATCTGGGAATTGAACTTATAGATGTATCTAAAGGGAATGCTGTTGCAAAAATGGCGATTAAAGAGGAACATCTCAATGGTATCAGTACCGTTCATGGTGGGGCCATTTTTACTTTAGCCGATTTCACATTTGCAGTAGCAGCCAACTCCCATGGAAGAGTTACCGTAGCAATTAATGTAAGCATATCATTTATGAAAGCAGTAACCAGCGGAACTTTAACAGCTGTAGCACGTGAAGTTTCTTTAAACCCCAGGATCGCTAGTTATACAGTTGATATATGTAATGATCAAGGAGAACTCATAGCAATATTTCAGGGATTAGCCTATAGAAAAAGGGATAAAATT
>PLTK01000157.1 GCA_003164415.1 Methanobacterium sp.
GATTTTATTATTTCGTCAAATATTTTGTTACAGTCATTATCATTGCTGATTGTCATTTAAAAACCTCCAAATTTATTATAAAAGAATCTTATCGTAACAAAGTTAATATTTATCTATTAAAGTTTGTAAGTTATTCTAANNTACTAATTTTTATTTAATAAATTCAATCCGTAATTAAAAGTGGAAATAATATGGAAGAAGAGAAATTTTTAAGTCTTTTAAATGAAGAGCTTATAATTGCCCTGGGATGTACAGAACCAACCGCTATAGCAATTGCTGCAGCAACAGCAAGAAAATATGTCATAGATGGAAATATTATCCATGTAAAGGTTAAAGCTTCTCGCAATGTAATAAAAAATGCTCTTTCAGTTGGTATTCCCGGAACTGATAGCTGTGGTATCAACCTAGCAGCAGCTTTAGGCATATTTGCATATAATTCTGATAAAAATCTTCAAATATTGGCAAATATCAAACCATCAGATATTCAAAACGCCATAAAAATGGTTAAACAGGATATAATTACAGTTAAACTGGCAGATACAAATAAAAAGTTATATATTGAAGTATTTATTGAAACAGACGTATCATATTCAAAGGTCATTATCGAAGACCACCATGATAATGTGGTTTTAATCCAGGTTGATGGAAATACCATAAAGGACAACCAGTGTAAAGATACTGTACATTCAAACCCTGATAACGGACAATTAGATTATCTAGATTTAGATTCGATATTGGAGTTTGTGCAGACGGTAGATATTGAAAAATTGGATCTTATAAAACAATGTATTGAAATAAACACCAAAATATGTTTGGAAGGTTTAAGAAAACCTTATGGACTGAGTGTTGGTCGAAGTATTAAAAATAAAATGGAAATGGGATTTTTAGCCGATGACACAGTAAATTACGCAACAGCTTTAACAGCAGCAGGATCAGATGCTAGGATGGCTGGCAGCAGTTTACCAGTAATGAGTAATTCGGGTAGTGGAAATCAAGGGATATCAACAACCATTCCAGTTGTTGTATTTGGTGAAGGATACGATGAAGAGAAGATAATAAGAGCCGTCACACTCAGTAATCTGGTAACAATCTACATAAAATTAAAGTTAGGACGTTTATCTGCATTATGTGGT
Source organism: Methanobacterium sp. (assembly GCA_003164415.1). Taxonomy (GTDB): domain Archaea; phylum Methanobacteriota; class Methanobacteria; order Methanobacteriales; family Methanobacteriaceae; genus Methanobacterium_B. The sequence continues at coordinate 1,134 of PLTK01000157.1, forward strand.
GCATCGATATCTGCAACAGGCGCATGTTGTGGAATCACCTATTTAATGGGTGGTGATGAATCAAAAATTAAATCATCGATACAGAATATGATGGGTAACTTGACAGGAATGATCTGCGATGGTGCAAAAGCAGGATGTGCACTTAAAGTAGCAACTTGTACAAATGCCGCTATACAATCCGCAATTGTAACATTAGAAGGGAATATGATCGGATCATCAAACGGGATAATAGAGGAAAATGCAGTTGATACAATAGAAAATTTCTGTACAATAGGAAACATAGGGATGATCGAAGCCGACAAATTAATACTGGATATAATGCTTAAAAAGAATAATTGCACCCTTAAAGATTGATTATCATAATTTAGAAAATCAATACCCATCATATTCAGATTATGTTAGTATTATGATAGGATATTTAATTTAACATGTTTCAATTGATAATCGGTGTGATATCATGAGTTAACCTTTTTATCAAAATATCATTGATTCACTTTATAACTCTAATTTTAATAATACAGAATATATTACAGGCATTTTCAGGTTTTAGGCTTACCCTTATTGTATAAACGTTTGAATTTGATAAATATATATGCAAACACTATTATTGTACCAATTATACCTACTATTACTCCAATACTCATAGTTATCCTTCCATTAATCAAACATGATTTTTTTCTGTTATAAGTTAATACGTTTGAATACTACTTAATAGAATAGGAGTTAAAATGAGAAAACTAATTTGGTGGGTATTTGCCGGTACTGCAGGGGGGCCTAATCGTGCACGTATTGTTATGGCACTTAAAGAAAGGCCATATAATGCCCATCAACTCGCAGAAAAACTGGATCTTAATTATAAAACAGTGCGACATCATCTCAAAATTTTAACAGACAATAATATGATAACTTCTACAGGAAAAAATAAGTATGGTGAACTCTATTTCATATCCAATAACATGGAAGAAAATTATGATATTTTCAAGGATATTTGGAAAGAACTGAATTAAAACATATCACCATTAAAATAAGAATATGCATTTAATGATCATACTTTAGATAAAGGGGATAAAAAATGGTATTAGAGAGTTTAGGACCTGAAATAAGGATAGTAATTTATATTACAGTTGTAGTAGGAGTTGCAAACGTATGTTTGTTATTGGGATTGCTTCAAACCTACTGGAAAACTTATAAAGAAGTAAAATCTCAATTTACTATAGGTCTCCTATATTTTGCATCTTTCCTACTCATCCAAAATCTTCTAGTTACCATAGCAATGGGAATTCCATTATTACTTACGGTGTTACCATTTTCAGTTCCGGATTCAGATTTTGTAAGACCACATTTTGCACTGTTATTTATCAATTTGATCCAGTTGGTAGCACTTGTCATACTCTACCGGATAACTAGGGAATAAAAGAATATCGTGGACATTATTCTTTTTTATCCCGAGAATTGTCCAAGGAATCCTTTAACGGTATCTTCAACAGATGTGAGTTCATCTGTATTTGGAATTTTACTGTAGAAATGATATTATTTTAAGGAAGAAATCCAAGTATATTTAGGCCAGTTTCTGTGAAGATGTAGTAATTGTTTATAATCCCCTTCAAGGATTGATTTTGTTATTTCAGCCAGTTTTTCTTAGTTCTTTTTGTTTAGTCTTTAATAAAAATTGAATATAATGTTTCAGATTCGAAGGAATAATCATATTTTAATACATTCAATTGAAATGTATTAATCACCAATTTTATATGTTAATAAAAAGCATTTAATTGTAATTTTTAAACTTATTAAAAGTTTTACTCAATCAAATTAATACCTAGAAAAAATGTGCAGATTACTATTGATATGAAATTTTTGGAATAAATCGATAAGTATATTCTCGTTGGGTGTAAACTATCTTATTGGTTTAAAATCCCTCGAAATGTTTGGTGATGCCCATGAAGAAAATACTTTGGTGGCTTATTGCCGGTACAAAGGGCGGTGTTAATCGTGCCCGAATAATAAATGTATTGGAGCATAGGCCTTACAATGCCCATAAACTGGCTGAAAAATTAGAATTAGATTACAAAACAGTGCGGCATCATATTAAAATTTTAGAAGATAACAATGTTATTACATCGTCTGGAGAAAAATATGGGACAATGTACTTTCTTTCTTCTTCAATGGAAGAAAATTATGAACTTTTCCAGCAAATATGGCGTGAAATGAAGGAAAATTAGTAGGTGATTGTGTGGTTAATGAATCAGTTCCAGGAAATCAGAGTATGGGCGGAAATGGATTTGTAAGAAATCCTCTAGATGATCCTACCCTAGCCATAGTCGCAGCCGTTGTATGTGC
>PLTK01000229.1 GCA_003164415.1 Methanobacterium sp.
TACAGACATAGAAGGAAATGAAATTTACCTTTGATATATTTTCAAATATTAAAATTATTTTAAACAATTCATTATTATAATAACTTATTTTATTTCTATTTTTTTTAATATTAATATCATAAAATAAATAAAAAACTTAAGATCCTATAATTACTAAATAAAAATTTCAAACATCAACAAATTGGAAGGAATATGTGNNGTGTACATTAGATGAATGTGTCCAATTAATTTGTGGTTATTTAACTATAACATAAACATTTTAATGAGCTTGAAGTTGTTGTACATTAGATAGCAAATATAGTGAAATATCAATATATGGATATTTTATAATTTTATAAATTGACCATTCAAATCAAAATATATGGTAACATCATTCTATTTCTTTTAATTTTTCTTCTTTTAGTCTATCCAATTTAATTTTGGCCTTTCTAAAGTTACTGAGAAAACTTTCTTTTTCGGTTAGGGGTGTAATTTCAAGACCAAGCCCTCGATGTTCTTCAATCCAGTCTTCAGTAAAAATAGGGATATCTATTTTAATAGGTTCTTCTGTGGGGTTAACAACAATTAAGTTTCTGTAGGGAAATTGCGTTTCAACTATGTATCCCCCAACACTAATTATGTGCATGGCTCTTACAACAAACTTCATATAATCACCTGATTATCCTTTAAATTTAAATTAATTTTTCATTTTTTAGATCATATCCTAAAAATCGTTACATGGATATAAACTAATTTATAGGAATGATGCCAGTATTGCCAATATTCCAATAACAGATACCCCTGCAACCGTTGGATAAAATTGTTTATAAGTGAATATTGGTGAAAACGCACTCATAATTGCCATTAATATTGGGAATATTAATGCAACAGCTATTGTAACTAGTATGGTCCAACTGAACAAATTCGGTGGAAAACCCAGAAACAAGGTGGTGAAAATACTTGCAAGGACAAACATCAAGAATCCCCTTGTTATATAAACATATGCTCTGTATTTAGCAGCATATTCCATTAAAGGGCCCTCTATTACATCAGCTTTTGTTTTTAATATCGCAAATGGGTATTCATTTAGAAGTATCATGTAGCCTATGAAAAATACAATCGCACCCAGTACACCTGCTAATGTGAATAGTATTGGTCCATGAACCTGTTGATATGCAACGATACCACTCAAGTATATACTCCTAGACATTGCAACAGGAACAAACAATGCAATGTACAATGGGAAAGATCCAAAGGCTATTAATCTATAAGCTCGAAGTGAACTGAGTTCTTCTAAATATGATCTGTGAGTGTCGGGATGTTTAGCACCCTTAACAATGTCGGGAAAAGGCATTTTAAGTGACATAACCGATTTTGAAAGTGAACCCATGAACATGTAAATAACCTCTTCAATCTTTAAAAGACCCACAATAGCTATAATGCTGGTAAATGCGGCAAACACATAAAGTTGAGGCATTATGATTAATAATATGAATAATACAGATAAAAAACTCACTATTGGAAGTGCATTATACAATTTAGGCATTGGAGAATTTGGTTTTATTGTTTCCTTAAAGAAAANNCTTGCCTGTACAAACTTCCTTTCGATCCCCGGAAGCCATACACTGACTAACAATGCCACTATTAAAGTTCCTATTATGGCGATTAGGGAAGTTATTGGTGTCATCATGATCTCCTTTTATATTTTGATTATTTGGATTGCACGATCTGTGCAAGTGAAACATGGATCGCACTGTACTATTGCGAGCTGTGCATCTGTTATATGGTGGCCTACAGCTGCATACTGCATTGCACCTATATTGGTAATTGAAGGTGTTCTTACAATGGAGTTTCTTACTCTTCCATCTTCAAGAGCGTAGGAATGGTAAAGCTTACCCCTTGGAACCTCGATATAACTCTTAGTAATTGGTGCATCCTGCATCTCCCAGCTCCTGTTGGTTATTTTACCATCTGGCAAATGATCCAGGGCCTGCCGTATTATTTTTGTTGCTTCTGGAATTTCTAAAACCCTACAGAGAAGGTTTGATTTTACATCTCCATCATCCTGTGTTATAATATCAAATTCAAACGGATCATATGCTTCCATTTCACGTCTAAGGTCTAATTCAACACCTGTGGATCTTAGTGTAGGGCCTGTTGCAGCCAGTGCTATTGCTTGTTTCTGTGATAATACACCCACACCTGTGATACGGGCCATTATCATTGGATCTGATACGAATCTATCGGCAAATTCTGATATTTTCTCATCGATTATATCCATTCCTTCCCTGATCTTCTGTATCCTCATTTCATCAAGTTCACAGCGAGGTCTTACACCGCCGATAATAGATACTCCGTATTGGACCCGGTTTCCTCCTATCATCCTAAGAAGTTCCATAACAGTTTCTCTAATGTAAAAAACCCTCATTGCAAATGTTTCATGGCCTAAAACTTCACTTCCGTGGGCAAGATATAGCATGTGACTATGGAGTCGTTCAAGTTCTTCCATAATGACCCTTATATATTGAGCCCTTTCAGGTACGTCTATTCCAATAGCCTTCTCAGCCACAAGCACCGAATTCCAAATATGGCTGTTGGAACATATTCCACATATTTTTTCGGTCAGACTGTTGGCTTTTTCAACAGGTAGGCCTTCCATTATCCTTTCAATACCCCTATGGTTAATTCCTACTGTTATTTCAGCATCCCTAACAATTTCATCCTCAACAAACAAACGAACCCTGTAAGGTTCAATTGCTGCAGAGTGCACAGTACCCATAGTAACTTCAGTTTCGATTACCTTTTTATCGGTTATCTTGTTATCTTCATTCATTAAATCCACCTTTTATATTTCTAAATCATTTTATATCGTTGCAGATTTGATTATTAAGATCATTTTGCATTCAACAGTAATGGTAATGCCGCAACAACACCAGAGAGTATATCTTCTGGCCTGACAGCACATCCTGGAACTTTAGCATCTACTGGAATGATCTTGTCCACAGGTCCTGCAATTTCTTCCGAGGGTATATCTCCGTGTATGTTTTTATAAACTCCTCCCATCAGTGCACAGGCTCCGGCAGCTATAACAGCCTTGGGTTCAGGAATGGCATTATATATTTCGATTAATGGTTTTTCATTGTGTTTTGTGACAGGGCCGGTCACCACCAGTACATCTGCCTCTCTTGGATTCCATGTTAAAAAAACTTTGTACTGTTCTGCATCGTACTTTGGAGAGAATATGCAGTTAACTATTTCAATGTCGCAGCCATTGCATCCTCCAGTGTAAACAAGCATAACGTGGATGGCTCTTGCCCTTGAATATGATTTTAAGCTCATATCATTCCTCTTTGAAGGTTATGGTAATTTATGTTTATTGATTCCATTTAAATTATGTTATAAATTTATAATTTGTATCTGTTTGAATGGACCTACTCTTTCCTCTTTTTTAGTATGGCTGAATCTGATAAGTACTGGGAAATAAAGGCAATTTTATCGTCTGAAATTTTAACAGGTTGCTTTAAAAGTTGTGTTATGTCAGATTCAACTATTCCAACATCATTTGGATGTATGGTACCTGCTTCTCCGAATAGAGCATATAACGGACAGAAGTCATGACAATAATAACAATTAACACATTTAAAACTGTCTAACTGAGGTATCTGATCCTTCACAAGGCCCTCCATGAGTTTTACTGGTTCTGGAAGTTTCACCATAGTAATCGCATTTGTTGGACATGCATTGGCACACCCACCACATCCTATACATGAAACCTCGGCAACCTTATCTGTTGGAACTATTTTACCCTCGAGGATTTTATTACGTAGTTTCATATCAGTAACCCTGTCAGATGCAAAGAGAATCCTTTTGATATTGGTAATGGTTCCCTCCAGAAATATTCTTATAAAATCTTTCATTATGATACCTCAAACTCTCTTTCAAGTATTATTGCCTTTGCAGGGCAAGCGTTAGAACAAGCCCCACAATATGTGCATTTTGAATCGTCTACAACCATTCTACCATTCACATCTTCCTTGATTGCTTCTTCTGGACAAACTTTTGTACATAATTTGCATTTCATACAAAGATCATTTTGTATAAAGCTGAAACCTTCCTTTACTGTCTTTTTAAGTGTAGCTGTACGGGGTATGGCATTAACTGGACAATGTATTGCACATTTCTCACATAATATGCACTTTCCAAGATCAACATCGATTGAACCTCTTTTGAGGGTTATTGCACCCTTAGGACAGATTTCTGAGCATATTCCACAGGATATACAATCTTCTGTAACACTGCCATCCCATTCAACTGTTTTTAATGTTCTTGCCTTGTTAATATCGCAGGATTGGACACATTTTCCACAGGAGACACAGAATCCTTTTATACGACGATCAGGATCTTCAGAAAGTCTTATGGTACCTACAGGGCATACATCAAGACATTCCATTGTTGTACAATCCTCGCATAATGTTGGGTCATAACGGAGTTTGCCATCAATTACACGCAGTGCTCCATGTGTACATGCCTCTGCGCAGAGTCCACAGTTTAAGCATGATACAATTGCGCCTTTTGTCTTTTCACCTTCTTCAGGTTTTCTTATTTTAATATTGAAATCTTCAATATACATGGCATTATTAGGGCATTCAGAAACACATTTAAGACAGAGTGTACATTTCTTTTCGTCAATAACTCCATCTTTAATTGCCCCTACAGGGCATACATCTTCGCATACTCTGCAATCTGTACATTTACCTTCTGAATCTATATCAACCATTATAGCCCCTGTTGGGCAATAATATTCACATCTTCCACAAATAGTGCATTTTTCAGGATCTGTACAGATGTTCACTCTTTGAACATTTTCTTCCGGTATATCGGATTTTGATCCTGGTTGAATCGTCAATTGGAGGGATTCAAGGAATTTGAGTTGTCTTTCGTCAATAACATCTTGAGCATCTGCTCTTGCATTAATTGGGCAAGCATCCACACAGATTCCACATCGTGCGCATATGCCCTTTACAACGCCTTTTTCAATTTTAATGCTATTTACTGGACAGGTCATCTCGCAGACACCACATGCATTACATTTCGCTCTGTCTACAACGAAACCACCATATTTATTCTTGAATATAGCATTGTTAGGGCACGCCTCTGCACATGCACCGCAGGTTATGCAGCTGAATGCTTTACCCTCGATGATTCTTATTGCTTGTGTTGGGCATTCTTCAACGCACTTTCCAATGCCTTCACATTTATTTGTTGATAGAAACATGACCATTACCTTCTAAAATTAATTTTAATGTAGATTATTTTGATATTCTTCATTTTATATTATCCTCTTCCAAATGTTAATTTACCCACGATAATTCCTGCAAGGGCTGATATCAGTCCATTTGCAAATACTGAATCGGTATACCATGGGAAAGGACCTTGCTGATAAGCAATTATTACTATGACAATTGCAAGAATCACATAGACAGATGCGGGAAAATTTAATTTACTCCCTATGCTAGGTTTGATTCTGGTTCCTAGTACGAATCCTATTATAAATCCAAGGATTAATGGCCCTATGTAAACCATCTTATTTACTCTCCATATTCTTGAGTAGTTTGTCACTTTCTAAAAATGTTATAACTACCGCACTTAATCCCACTAAGACTTTTAGACCTACAAGGAAGTTCAGGTATGGTATTATACCTGCATGTAATGGGTCGGGATAATCAAATATGTTTACTATGTACGGTGGGACTATGTGGTAAAGGTCTACTCCCAAATTGTACATAAAAAATCCAGTTGTAAAAAGTCCTGCAAGTCCTAAAAATATGTATCCAAGAGCACCTATACTTTCAATCGATGCCATAAAATTGTCTGATAGTTTTATTGGACTTTCATCCAATCCATAAACAATTAAACAGAATATTACTCCCGATGCTATTATAGCACCTCCCTGAAATCCTCCTCCAGGTGTTATGTGGCCTCCAAGTATCGTGAGTATCCCATAACATATTAATACGAGTGATGCAGGAAATACGAATAGTTTGAGTATAGTAGTAGTCATTAATCATCACCTCCAAGATCAACTTGACCCCTTCCAAAGATTAGAAGAGTTACAATAACGGCTGTAACAAGTATTAATGCTTCCCCAAGGGTATCATACCCTCTCCAATCAAATACAACGTTTGTTACCATATTTGGGGCTATGTGGGGACCAACCCAATTGTAAAGGTAACTAATACCCGGATAGATCATTGGTTTGAAATCGATTATGGATTGGAAAAATGGTACTGCAAAAGCAACCAAGGCCAGACCTGCTATTAGATTTCTTAATCCATCAGACATTCAAATTCCCCCAATAAAATAGTGTTACTACTATTGCAAGTCCTATAATCACGTAAAAGCTCATGCTTGCCAGTGAATCATTTTGTTCTCTTTTTAGACGTGGCATAATAGGCATCGAAACAATGGCCAGCACAAAGATCAGCACTACCAACCCAATCATAAGGCTTACATTCAACAATCTAAGCATTACAACTGCAATTAAAAGGGTAGATATAAGTGTTATCTCAGCTGTCAACATCGAAGAAGCAGCCATATTTGAGACTGGCTCATCATCCCCTGTTTCCATTCGAACGTCCTTTATTTTTTTCAGTATAATATCGTAGATGTTCATATTATCCCCCTTTCATTAAGCAATGCTCATCGCCATCCCTTGTAAGAAGTTGGTTGCAATCTGTGGGAAAAGACCTAACACTAAACAAACAACTAAGAAGGCCACCATTGCAACTAATGTGATGTTGGGTATTTTTTCGTTTTTAATTTTAAGATCTGCAGGCCTCGGCCTGAGATAAATCGTGTGAAATGCCCTCATAAATGTCATAAATGTGACTATACTCAGAAGTACCATTATTATGGCTATTTCGGGTAGTCCAGAATTTAGAGATGCTTGGACCAACATCAGCTTACTCTGGAATGCATTAAATGGTGGCACTCCAGCCATAGCCAATCCTGCCAGAAGCACTAAGAGTGCGGATTTTGGTGTTTCAACAAGCATTCCACCTAATTTACGCATGTCTGTTTCTTTAGTCTTGTACATTATAGTTCCAAATCCAATGAATAGGAATGCTGTGATAATAGCTTCATTTATTGCCTGGAAAAGTCCGGCTGTAATACCTAATGCTGTTCCAAGACCTAAACCTATTCCTATGTATCCTAATTCTCCGACGGCAAGGTATGCTATTAAACGTTTGAAATCTGTTTGGGTTATTGCCATGGTAATACCCAGTGTCATTGCAACGAGTGATATTCCAATGATGAATATATGTGCAAAGGGTAGATATGAAAATATTCTGAGGATAATTATACCAATTGCAACAAAGCTGAATACCGAAAATGCTTGTAAAAGAGCAGCACCTGTAGGTAGTGCCTTACTGTACATAGCTGATTTAATTGTATGGAATGGTGGGAGACCCGTCCCATAAAGCCATCCAAATATAATTAAACTACAAGCCATTAATAAAACTGGACTTTGAGGATTTACAAGGCCGTGTTGTATAGAATATACTATATCGGTAATGTTAACATTACCTGTGACTCCCAGAAGAAGAGCTATTCCAATTAATAGTAATGGTGAAGCTATACTTCCCAAGATCATGTACTTGAGAGCTGTTTCATAATTGTAATCCACCTTTGAAACAAGTACTATTCCAACTTGTGCAAGTGCAGCTATCTCAAAAAATACGTAAAGATTGAAGATATCGTCTGATAAAAGCATGGCTATTATCGATGCTGTTCCCATTAGCATCAAATAAGCATAAACTCCTGATGCTTTTTTTACTTCGTAAAGAGAGATATATATTGCAAATAATGCTATGAATCCAAGTACAACTATCATGAGCTTCTGTGCACTTCCAAATACATAGGTAATAGCTGGATGGAAAATATTCAATGCAGTACCGGTTATCAGAGTTGGCAAACCTACTGCAATTGTGGGATTCTGTGCTAAAGGTGGATATCCTCCAAAGTATTGCACTCCATAATTTGCAATAAGAGGTATTGTTGGTAGAGCCAGTGCAGCTATTATGGATATTATTTTAACAGCTCTGGTTCTTTCATGTAAAAGGTTCAAAAACAAAGCACAAGTAATGGGAATNNGTTTCTGTTCTTTTATTGTTTGATGAGAAAATTGAAAGCATTTAAATTACTCTCCAAGAATCTTTGATGCACTCAAAGATCCATATTTTTTGTTAAGTAAGATTATTATTCCGAGCATCACAGCCATTGTACTTGCCCCTATAACAATACTTGTTAAAACAAGTGCAAAAGGAAGAGGATAAGATGCATTTTGTGAAAAATTACTCATTGACATGCCGGGTAAGAATATATAGACTATTCCGCCAACTTTGTAACCCATAGCAATTAAGAACAAATTAGCACCATCACCTATAAAGGCCAAGGATATGACTTTTTTTATCAGATTGTCCAGAAATAATGTACCAAATATACCTATTACCATCAATGCCCCTGCAGTCAAGAGTGATGCAAGTTGTGTATCCATGATCATATTAATCCTCCACCCTACGTGTTCTGTAGACTGCCAATGCAAAAAATACTGGTATTATTGCCGAACCAACAATTGCTTGTGTCAGTGCAACATCTGGAGCCTGGAGGTATTGGTATAGGAAAGCCAGTGAAGCTCCTGGAATTCCTGTTAAAATTGCGGCCTTTAGAAGATCACGTTGCATTAAACATATGATTGACCCTAAAATCGTTGTTATCATGAAGATGTATTCGATCATTTTTCTTCCTCCCCATAGAAATAACCATTGGCAACTGCATGAGCAGCGAAGGGTGCTAAAATGAAGTATGCTCCGGCCATAAGTGGTTCATTAAGGGCAAAAAGTACTACTATAAGGGCTATATCAGCAAGCCCAAGTATATGTATCCTGGCGTATATTATATTCTCAATATTGTCGCCGTATCTTAAAATTCCATAAGCTGTTAAAAGTACTAAAAAAGCGGCTATCAGAAGTATTGCTGACTGTATCAATGGTATTATATCGGTCACTTGATCATCCTCTTAAAACACTTGCAAATGCTATCGTTCCTACAGGACCTAGAAATATCAGTGCAGTTGCTATTGTATCGCAGAAACCTAAACTATATAAATTCTGAACTAACACCAGCATAGTAGCCACTGCAATACTTAGACCAGATAAACCCACAAGGGACATTGCAATTTTCTTTCTGGTTGTAATTCTTATTGTGGCCAATGAAAAAATTGCCAGGGCCCCCATGAGAATATATTCAGATATCGTCAGTATGTTCATTCTAACATCCCTTTTATGTATGGTTCAAATGGAATTACCTCTCCAGCACTACGAGGAGATATTGTTGCAACTTTGATTATACAATTTTCAGAGTCCAAATCGATTGAAAGCGTTCCAGGAGTTAATGTTATGCTGTTTGCAAGTATGGTTTGTGATATTGGTCTTTTAAGTTCTGTTTTTATTTCAAATACTACGGGTTCAACCTTTCCGTTTAAAACTCTTGTGGCAACATCTAGTTCTGCTTTGATTATTTCAATGATGAGAACGATGAAGTAAGCTATTCCATAGAATATTCTGGTTATAAACATTGTGAATTAACTCCCTTTTTAATTCTAGNNGAATCATGAATAATTAACATGGCAACAGATATAAACCTTAAGTTTCATTCATAAACAGGATAATTTTAAACCATGATAATTAATTCATCATTATAAAACATGATATATATAAAATTAACTAAATGATTCTACACATCAATCTTATTTTTTAAATTAAATTTTCCTATGTATCGATTATGATGGTGTTTAACAGTTAGCTATTGATATTACAGTTAATAAGAAATATTTTAAAGATTTTTTTTATATTCAAAATTCAAATTGCACTAAAATTTTTGTAACAAAATTTTTTATTAAAGTAGATTAGATAATCCAATAATACTTAGGAAATTATTACCGTACAAAACAACAGACGCAATTACACAACCAACCCAAATAGCCAATAAAGTAAATCCAGCTCGTTTTTTAAATTTTACTGATGATAACGGACTTATAAGCTGGACGCCGGATGGTGTAAACAGATCTAAAATCACGTGACTCAGACAACCTAAAAAAAATGCTAAAGCAACATAGTAAATGTTAAATCCTAGGTTAGAAGTAAAAATCAGACCTATAATAACCAAAAATGCATATATCGGGACAATTTTTTTATTTAAAATTACAATCCCCAGGATTAAGGATATGATAATTAATGTAACCTTCAAACTCGTGTATTGGGTGATTAGATTATGAGCACCGAAAACAAAGAAGGATACACAAGCACTTATGAAAAATATTCCAATGATGGAATGCATTAGTCCACGATGTTCTGAAACATAGAATAAAAGAGCCATCAATGCAATTAAAACACCCACCAAGTAGGGAAAATGGAAAATGTACAATATTAAAGCTAATATAACACCCAACAGACCTATAATTGTAATATTTTTTTGG